>JANYGR010000529.1 GCA_025359355.1 Bacteroidota bacterium
AATAAAAAAGAAAGCCCAATATAAAGGATGTAATTGTTTTCTTAGAGCAATTGCAGGATAACACAAATAACATAAAAAGAAAACTAACCCCACAATACCAAACGCAACGGTAATTGCTAAATATTGATTGTGGCACCTTAACCACCAAATCTTATCTAATTTAGTGTGTGTTTCGTTGTATGATTCATTAAAAGAATCTTGTATATCACCAGTTCCAACACCAAATACAGGATGTTGTTTTATAATATAAATAGCAGTTTTCCAAAACTCTAAACGCATTGTAAGCGTATGGCCTGATGGGTTTTCGCCACGCTTGTATTTAGTGTATTCCCATACTAATTCTCGCCAACGTGCAACGAGCCCCGCATGCGAGGTGTATTTATAATTAGTAAAACCATGTTCAATATTTGAGATATCTTCTGTTGTTAAGGCTTTCAAACCAACAGAGTCTTTCGTTAAACCCTTGCTTGCCATATACCTTAAAATAGTATAACGCACGTTATTCCCCTTAACATCAGCGCTATTATATGGAAGGTTGCTGTTTAGATTCCATTCTTTATTTAATTCATAATCGTTGATGTTGATCGTAATTAAATTTCCATTTTCTGCTAATTGAAAAACGGTGTCTTGCAAATAAGGACGACCATTAAAGGTTTTAAGCAGCATCTTATTGTTAGGATTATTTATTGATATGTCAAACATCTTAAAGCTTGCGGAAATGCTTATTATTAAAATCCCCACTAAAATTAAACCCCCAGCAAAAACCCACATCATTAAGCGTTTATTGAGCTGATGTAAAATAAGAGAGGTTGTCAATAGAATGCCAACAGCCACTAAACACAAAAAGCCGGTAACTAATTCGAGTTTATACATAAAGAATAAAAGCCAACAAACACTTAAGGCATAAATCATTTTATAATATAATTTAGGTTTCTTAAAAATGAAATATATTAAGCCAATAATAGTAAATGCTATAAATAACGAAAATCGAATATGCGACATAAATACCGAGGCTTGTCGCGCATCGATAATCGTTTTGTGTGTGAAACCCATATACACTAAAAAGCAATAGATAGAGCTAATCACAACACTCAAAAATAAAAAATGAAACAACAGCTTTAATTCTTTTTGATTGAGTGAAGAAGAGCTAAAAAACAAAATCGGCAATACGAGTAATGGTACTTTATTTCGTAAATCATCAAAACCCCTTGCTATATTGGATGTATATAACATACCAATAATATGAAGTAAAAAAAAGGAAATTAAAATCCAGAAAAAAGAATTTGATTTTAACCGTTGCCATTTAACAATAAAATCTTTTTCTAATACCCAATTAGCAGCAATAATGATTTGAGGAATGCTTGTGGGAACGGTTCCAAACAACATACCAGAGGCTAAGCCTATAATGCCAAACAAAAATATATAGCGATGCCAAATTGCGGGTAACACGTTTCTAAATTAATATTTTATTCAACGCAAAATAACGAGATATATTGCAATCGGTAAGTTTAAACATAAAATATATGTTTTGTTAAAAGGATGGTTTTTATTAAAAACACATTGTTTTCAAGGTTTATTAAGTAAAATGGTTTACTTTTAAACTAGAAATAAAAAAACAATCAAATATGAAACCAATTAAACAAATAATTTTAGGACTTATACTTAGTTTATGTTCTATAAAGGTGGCAGCGCAGTGCCCAACATCTGTTAGTGTTTCAATAGTATCAAATACTAATAGTGGAGATTTGATTGTTTCGCAAGCGTACAACGTTTCGACAAGTAGCATAACATCAACGTATAATGTTTATACATTAAATGGAGGTTCAGCAAATTATTATGCGAGCAGTTATGGAGTAAACGGCACTGCAACTTTTAGTAATATTCCAAGTGGCTCTTATAATCTTTGTCTAATGGATTCGATTACGTGCGGTGTTTCTTTGTCTAATTTATACAATTGTTTAACTGTAACGATTACAAATACAGCAATTCCTTGTAACCCAACATTTACTTATTATACGGATTCTACTTCTAACGGGTGTTTAACACATTTTGTTAATACTTCAGCCTGCTCTTATTCTGCATCTTCTTGGAACATTAATGGAACTATTTATTATAGTTCAGATCCAGTTTTATATTTAGCCGATGGATTATATGGAGTATCATTAAACGAAGATATTGTTGGTTTTGGTAATAGCACATCGTCTCAAACAATTAGTGTTTTATGTGTTAGTGTGGGATCAACAACTTGTGCCGCATCCTTTTATACACAATCAGACTCTGGTTGTGTAACTACATTTATAAATACCTCTATAGGAACAGGAACTTACCCTGTCTTAAATGTTGCGGGAAACACCTATACGTATATGCCTGTTAGTTTAATTTTGGCAGATGGAAGCTATGTCGTAACATTATTTAATTATTTTAATGGTAGCATATGTGATTCTGTTTCTCCAACAGTAATTGTTACATGTAATTCAGGAACTGTTAACGCGCCTTGTCAGTCAAATGCGTCATTTGCTGTTTTTGCAGATTCTATAAATGTTGGAAATTATTATGCATATAATACATCTACTGGAACAGGCTCTGTTTCTTATGCATGGAATTTTGGAGACGGTAGTTCATCCACACAACAATATCCTTTACATCAATACGCAACACCTGGACATTATGTGGTTTGCTTAACCGTTACCGCAACTAGTGGAACAAATACCTGTACGGATTCGTTTTGTGATTCATCAAGTGTTCAGCGTATGGCAGAGGGTTTTCTAATGAGCCAGATAAGTATATTACCTCAAGGGACAGTGGGAATAAAAGAAGCAATAGTATTAAACGATTTAAAAACATACCCGAACCCAATAAGTGATGAATTAACGATTGACGTTAATTTATCGAGAAATTTTCCTACTCTTTATTGTACAATAATTGATGCTTTAGGAAAAGTAGCTTTAAAACACTCGCTTGTCAATTCAAAAACGACAATTAATACAAGTGGTTTAGAAAAAGGATTTTATTTCCTATCAATTTTTACTCAAGATGGAAAAGCAGTAAAAACAATTAAAATAGTAAAATAAAGTTTGTTTACTGTGTATATTTACAATGCGCCTCGCGGTTATGCGAGGCGTTTTGTGTTTATAGTAACAAATAGCTGTTTGTAAAAAACCGTTTGGCTGATTAAGGCATAATTCGTAATATTACACACCTTAAAAAACACAACTATGGCAACAGATAACTTTCAAGCGCACGATTATTATTTAATGGATGAATTGTTAACCGACGAACACAAATTGATTCGCGAAACAACTCGTGCTTGAAT
>JANYGR010000530.1 GCA_025359355.1 Bacteroidota bacterium
CCATACTTAATTATCAAAATCGCGAACGCCGTTTCGGAAAAACGAGTGAGCAACTAACGCAACCATCTGAATGATATTTTTAAAACATACACTTTTCTTATTTTTGTTTGCGTTTAGTTTGGCTGGTATGGCTCAAATTACAGGTGATTCAACGTCTGTGCCATCTCTTGATTATGCTAAGCCAAAAGAATATAGCATCGCATCGGTAAGTGTTACTTGCTCTGAGTTTACAGATAAAAGTGTTGTGCGTTTATTATCAGGTTTACAAGAAGGTGAAAAAATTCAATTACCTGGCGATAAAATAGCTGAGGCGATTAAGTCGCTTTGGAAACAAGGATTATTTGAGGATGTGCAGATTTACTTAGTGAAAACCATTGGTAAAGAAGTGTTCATCAATATTGTGGTTGTAGAAAAACCTCGTCTTACGAAATTCGGTTTTAGTAATAATGTAAAGAAAAATGACGCCGATGATATTCGTGGAAAACTACGACTAGTGCCAGGAAAAGTAATCACAGATTTTACGATTGGTTACATCAAAAATATCGTACGCGATTTTTATGTGAACAAAGGATTTTATCACACACAAGTTAACATCACTAAAAATGTTGATAAAACAGCTAAAACGCCACATGTTATACTTAATATTGAAGTGGTTAAAGGTAAACGTGTTCGTATTCATAGTTTAAATATTTATGGCAATACGATTATATCAAGCGCCAAACTTCGTCGTAAAATGAAGGATAGTAAGCCTTTTAAGCTATATACGTTTTGGAACTCCGGTAAATATTTAGAAGATAACTTAGAAAAAGATTTACCAACGATTGTAGCAAAATATAATGCTAAAGGTTATAGAGATGCGCGTATAGCTAAAGATACCGTCTATTTTGTAAAGAAAAACAGAGTGGATATTGATATTACTATTGACGAAGGACATAAATATTATTTTGGAGATATCAAATGGCAAGGAAATGCCAAGTACCGTAGCGGACAATTAGATACTATTTTGAATATTAAAAAAGGAGATATTTTTGATCAAACAGAATTGGATCAAAAGTTATTTATGAATCCTAATGGTTATGACATTTCTTCTCTTTACATGGATGATGGTTATTTGTTTTTTAATGTAACTCCTCAGGAAGTTAATGTGCATAATGATACGATTGACTTGCAAATCAACATGTATGAAGGAAAGCAAGCCACCATCAATAAAGTAACGGTATTGGGTAATGCTAAAACAAATGATCATGTAATTTATCGTGAAATTAGAACGCGACCTGGTCAGTTATTCCGTCGTTCAGATATTATTCGTACACAGCGTGAATTAAGTCAATTAGGTTATTTCGATCCTGAAAAAATGGGAGTGACTCCTACACCAAATCCAGCAAATGGAACAGTAGATATTGAATATAAAGTACAAGAGAAACCTTCCGATCAAGTTGAGTTATCAGGTGGTTGGGGCGGAGGCCGTGTTGTAGGAACGTTGGGTTTATCGTTCAATAATTTTTCGATGCGCAATATTTTTAAACCTAAATCATGGAGCCCTTTACCAACAGGCGATGGACAAAAATTTAGTATTCGTGCGCAAACAAATGGTGTATATTATCAATCGTATAACATTTCATTTACAGAACCTTGGTTAGGTGGCAAAAAGCCTAATTCCTTAAGTGTTTCTGCGTTTCACTCTCGTTTCCGTAACTCGGATGTAAGTAGAACGGTTAAAGATGATGCTGGAAACACAATGCTAAATCCCAAATTCAGTGGAATGTTTATTACTGGTGGTTCAGTAGGCTTAGGTAAACGATTGAAAAAACCGGATGACTTCTTCTCATTATATACTGATGTGAGTTATAATTATTATGAATTATTTAATTACTACTCCTTTATTTTTGCTAATGGTTACGCCAATGATTTGAACTTGAAAATTCACATCACCCGTAATAGTATTGATGCGCCTATCTTCCCAAAAAATGGATCAAACTTCTCGTTCTTAGCGCAATACACGCCGCCTTACTCTTTATTTAATGGAAAAGATTACGCTACA
>JANYGR010000560.1 GCA_025359355.1 Bacteroidota bacterium
CGAAACTAAAATTCATGAAGAGCCAAGTGCTACTTCAAATTCTAAATTTAGTTTACACGATGGTACTAAAGTCTCAGTGATTGAAAGCAATGATAACTGGACTAATATTAAATTAGAAAACGGAAATGAAGGTTGGGTTAAGACCGCTGATATAGGTTTGTTTTAACTACTTATCGGATTGCAATGACCTAATTTATTTTTGGGTTTAAAAACAACGATTATAATATTAGAATATCATATAGTACATTCACTCTCTCTGGAATTTTTGGAAAATATTTTAAAATCACTATCAACTAGCTATTTATTAATATAAAAACACCATCAATAAAAATTATACTAACCTTTGACCAAGCCGGACACCTGTTAAATAATTTACCAACTGGTACTGCTATTAAAATGTCAGTTAAGGATGCTAATTGCATCGTTGATAGCGGAAAAACAAAATAAATGTCTATTAGAATATTTCACGCTTAGAACTTGGCGAAATAAGTCCCACGTTATTTTGGCGCTACAAATTAGCGAATGCTTTTGAAATGGATTTAATTTTGTTATATACTGTCCAGGTAAAATTAATTTTAAAATCTAAATTAATTGACAATAGTTAAATTTTCAATGCTTATTATATAATTTAAATTTAAAAATTCTTTAGTTAACAAAATTTCTTTGTTTTTTTTGTTGTAATTAAAATTTGGTAAGTAAATTTCTTTTTTACTCATTGAAATATATTTAAATTTCATTTTTAAAAGGATGTATTCAAAGCCTATGAACTCTATCTTTTTTTTATTTAAATGTTTTTCTATTTCCCTATTATTAATTTCTATTTTTTTTGTTATATGAGATAAGCTATCCAATTTTTTTTCATAATCAAATACATTATTATCAATCATTTTTTTAATTGTATCGTTCATTTCAATAGGAATTGTGTACAAGCCGTCTTTATAAGAATTTAAGATTTCTACTTTAGTTTTACCTTTATATTCTATGAAGCTATTATTTTTATAAATACTTCCATAATGACAACAATCATAATTTTGTTTAAAACAAATCTCATATAACATATAAGCATCTTTATCATAAATTTTATATTCATCATATTTACTATGAAAACTAGAAAATAAATATAAACTCAATATAATTATACTACTACGGAAGAGTACTTCTGTTTTGTGCATCATTTATAATTTTAATTATATTTGTTTTTGTTGGATAAATTTCACTGTCGTTATTACTTGACAATCCTCTCACATTATATTCATAACCTGTTCCATCTATAAATTCCTCAGCCATATTGAATTTATACATAGAAAAAATCGCCACACTAATTGCAAGTACAATAAATAATATAGATAAATATTTGTTTTTATTTGTCACTATGTTTTTTTCTAAACTTGCTGTTAGCGATTCGTTGTTTTTGTTACGCTTTATTATTATTATTAAATCTGTCCTGAAGTGTTTTATATAATTCGTCAAAATTACATTTGAGTCCGTTTGCGGAAATGCTAATTGGTGAACCATAAGTGTTATAATTCATTTGCATTGCTTTCTTTTTGATAAAGCCTTTTTGTCTGTTAATGTATTCGTCTGGATTTTTTACTTTTACAATTATGAACCTTTGATTAGCAGCAGTCTCTATAGTAATCGCTTTAATATCACTCCAAGGAATTAGTCCAACTGATACACCGCCTGAATTGTCAATAACACCATTGTCGTTGATAATAAGTCCAGGCGTTTTGTCTGGAAATTTTTTTGCTAGGTAAAATGCACAAAGACCAAAGAAAAGTATAGCTGCAATTCCAACAGTTAAAATAAGTGTCGGATTACCAATAATAGGATTGCTAATTGTCGGAGGTTTGATTACGAACCAAAGTCCAGCAGCTATAAAAGCTAATGAACCAATTAGCATTAAAGTCAGTTTATTTTTACTAAGTGGTATTTCAATTTGTTCTGTCATGTCGATTTCTTAGGCTTTTTTTACAGTCGTCTTACAATGACCGCTAACTATTTACTAAATATAAAAAATATTCCTGTACAAAGTATGCAACTAATGGCAATGTTTAAAATTGCCCAAAGTGTCATACCTTGTTTGATTAACTCAAATGTTTCGTAGCTAAAAGTAGAAAAAGTACTTAGTCCGCCACAAATACCTATTAATATCAGGTGCTTGTATATATCTGGGATTAAATGTTTTTCTTGAAATACGTAAATAAATCCGCCAAATAATAAGCAACTAACGGTATTAGAAAGTAAGGTTGCTACTGGCAATTGCAAAGCTGTTTTACTCATGGCAATAGATATGAAGAAACGTAATAAGCTTCCTAATCCACCACCGATAAAAACTAAAATATAGTTCATGTTAATTTATTTATTAATTATAAATGCAACCGCCTATGCTATCTCTACTTGCTTTAGTAACAGAACATAAGGCATTTGCTTTATGTTGTATTTTTAAATAACCTAAATAAGCAAAAATAAGAGCTTCTTTAAATTGAATAATTTCATCACTTGGAATTTCGATTTTTCCGTTATAAAGTTTTTGTAATTGAGAAATTAAAAAATGATTATAAGCGCCACCACCAGTAATTAATACTGATTTCAGCGCCTGTTGATTTAATATTTGACTAATATGTACGGCACAAAATTCAACACAAGTGGCGAGTTTATCTTCTATGGAAATAGTGTATGAGTTTAGTAAGGGCTTCATGTATTGCTCAAACCATTCACGACCTAAGGATTTATTTTCAGTTTGTAAATCTAATAATTGCGATAATAAATTAGTATTTAAATTTCCTTTAACTGCCATAGAACCGCCGTCATCAAAGGGTTTTCCAATCTCTTCGCAAAGATAATTGAAAGCCATATTCGCTATACAAATGTCAAATGCATGAGTATAATTATTTTTTGTAAACGAGATATTTGCAACACCTCCTATGTTTAAACAAGAATCATACTGCGAAAATAAATCTCGATCGCCAACAGGAACCAAAGGAGCGCCTTGTCCACCCAAAGCAACATCGATGCTTCTAAAATCACAGATAGTGGAAACGCTTGTTTTTGCAGCGATAGTAGCACCACAACCAATTTGAGTTGTAAAACCTAAAGTGGGTTGATGAAAAACGGTGTGTCCATGAGAAGCAATAACATCAGCTGTTTGATTATTTTTTCTCAAAAACAGATTGATATTATTGGCAATAAACTCGCCATATAAAGCGTGTAGTTTAAAGTACTGTTCGGCAGATAATTGATGAGCATTAGTCAGTCGTTCTTTCCATAAAGCTTCATAATTAATGGTTTCGGAAGCAAGGATCTTAAAATTAATTTTGTGATTTTCTTCTTGAAATTCGCAAAGTGCTATATCCAATCCATCAAGAGAGGTGCCACTCATGATACC
>JANYGR010000018.1 GCA_025359355.1 Bacteroidota bacterium
TTTTCTGTAAAAAAACGAGGGTTAACTGTTTTTCCTATATCGTGATACATCGCACCAGTTCTAACTAATAGCGCATTTCCTCCAATTTTATAACAGGCTTCTTCAGCTAAATTAGCAACTTGTAAAGAGTGTTGAAATGTACCTGGTACTTTTTGTGAGAGTTGTCTTAATAAGGGCGAATTTAAATCGCATAATTCTAAAAGTGTAAAGTCTGAAATAAATCCAAATAGTTTTTCGAATAAAAATATAAGTGGAAAAGCAAATAAAACACACACCGCACTAATTACAAACGGAATATAGTTTGATATATTTTGAACAGCCATTGTTGTATCATTTACTAAATGATAGGTTGTAAACGATATTGCATAAAATACGAGCGTTAAAAAGGCTGACACTAATAATTTAGAACGTTTACCCATATCGGCTACACTGAAGATTGTTCCAATGCCTGCAATGAGCTGCACAAACACGAATTCAAATTTATCATTAGTGAAAAATGCACACAATAAAATAATAATAAGGAAACTAAATAAAGATGTTCTGCTATCAAAAAATACACGAACTAAAATAGGTACTAAACAAAATGGAACAGCGTATATATATAGCGGATTGTATAAACACACCGTGTGCGATGCTAATACGAGTATCACAATAAGTAAATAAATAAATGTTACATGTGAGTTTTGACTAAAAATGGATTTTCGAAAAAATGCTAAAAACAACATCATAATACCTAGTATTAAAAGGCTGGCTAAAAATTTTCCTATCCAAATCGTTAGGTTTGAAGATTGTAGTTCTTGTTCATGTAATTCAGTATTGTAGTTTTTAATAATATTGCTTTGTTCGGCGGTTATCAAGTCATTCTTGCGAATTAAAACATCACCCTTATTTATTTTAGACTTATAAATATTTGATACATTATTCTTAGCAACAGAAATTTCTTTATTGAAGTCTTCTCGATATTCAATATTAGAAGGCAAACTCACGATTAATTTTTGAAGAAGTATGGTGTCAGTTACATGATTTTTTAATATAGTGGCTAGGTCATCTTCCTGAATTAATTTTGAAAAAGAAATTAAGACAACCTCATTCCCATTAACCAAATAAATAGAATCGGAATGTGCTGGAGTGCCTGTTAATTGGTAATAAAGGCCAATAGTGTAAATACTATCTAAGGTATGTCTTAAATTTTCTTGTGTTTTTTCAGAAGCATTAGGTGCAAACTCAGTAATTAAATCGGAAGTATTAATCTCCGTTTTAGTGAAATATAATTTAAAGTCTTGTTTTTGTTGTTGTTCGGCATTTAGTTCATTGTCTGTTTTTTTTACTAAGAAATCAAAGTCAGTAATAATGTTATCATTTAACCAAACATCACCTTCGCGAATAGTGTTGGTTTGCTGGTAATTGTATTTTGGAAGAAGGTAGGTACATAAGCATACACAAAATATAAAGACGATGCCCTTATACCAAAGTGCGTGCTTATCTCTAATTTTTGTAAAAACACTATTCATTCAACAAAAGAAAGTAATTTTTTTAAATGAAATTAAGCTTATTGGAAGGTATTATGAACAACTCAAGTTTAATTTAGTAAAAGGCACGAACTATAATAGTTGTTGCGATTGTTTTAGTCAGTTACAACTCATCCATCTAATTCTACAACTCATCGTTTTTTGTTTTAATAACAGTATTATTCAAATTAATATTGCATTATTAAACAAATTATTATGAAAAAGAAATTTATCTTTTTATTAGGCCTTTTTACAACAGCATTAACAGTGGCTCAAACTAATACACAATCTATTAGAGGAACAATTGTTGATAAGCAATCGCAATCAACTTTATTGGGAGTAAATATCGTCGTGTTAAAATCCGATCCGTTTAAAGGAGCGACATCTGATATAGATGGTAAATATTTAATTACGGAAGTTATGCCAGGAAGATATGACTTAATAGCTTCTATGATTGGGTATAAAGAAATTATAATTCCGAATGTATTAGTAACTTCTGGAAAGCAGGTCGTTATTGATATTGAAATGGAAGAAAATATAACAACAACAGATGAAGTTGTTGTTAGCGCCACAAAAAACCATGAAACTAACAATGAAATGAGTACAGTTTCTTCTCGGTCTTTTTCGATGGAAGAAGTTAATCGATATTCAGGCGGTATGGGAGACCCCGCTCGCTTGGCAGCTAGTTTTGCAGGCGTAGTGATGCCAAACGATCAACGTAATGATTTGGTAATTAGAGGAAATTCGCCGACAGGAGTTCTGTGGAGAGTAGATGGATTGAATGTCCCAAATTTAAATCATTTTTCAGCACTAGGTTCTACTGGTGGCCCTATTAGCGCATTAAATACAAATATTTTAAAAAATTCGGATTTCATGACTTCTGCATTTGCTCCTGAATACGGTAATGCAACAGCAGGTGTATTTGATATTGGTTTTAGAAAAGGCAATTCAGAAAAACGCGAACATACAATCCAGTTCGGAGCATTTACAGGACTAGAATTAATGACAGAAGGCCCATTGAATAAAGGAAAAGGATCATCTTATATGATAGCCTATCGGTATTCGTTTACTGGATTAGCTCAACAGGCAGGTTTTTCTATAGGTACTGCAGCCAATCCTCAATATCAAGATTTAGCATTCAAAATTTCTGGAGGTAAAACCAAACTTGGAACTTTTTCTTTATTTGGATTAGGTGGTACTAGTAAAATCAATTTCTTGCATAATAAAATTGATAGCACCGATGTATTTGCTGACCCAAGTAGTGATAGCTACAGCCAAAGCACTATTGGTTTATTAGGTATATCACATTTTATTTCCGTAGGTAAAAAATCATTTATGAAAACGGTTATTGGAGGTAATTATAGCGATAACTCTTATAAGCAAGATACACTAAATGTTAATAAAGAAAACCCTTCTCGCATCATGGAATTGTCTTCTAAAGAAACACATTATACATTAAATACGTCTTTTAATTCAAAAATCAATTCACGGTTTAATATTAAGATTGGAGTTATTGCCGAGTTATTAGATTTAGATTTATTATTTAAATCAAGGCAATATACTCCTTCATGGAAAAACATTTGGGATTTTAAAGGTAACACGTTATTATTACAAGAATACGCACAAGTTAAATACGCACTAACTCAAAAATTATTTGTAATAGGAGGTTTACACGCACAACAGCTAACACTAAATGGTTCTACTTCTATTGAGCCACGATTAGCACTTAAATTGCAAGCCACTCAAAAAAGTGCTTTTTCATTAGGTTACGGTTGGCATGAGCAAATGCAGGCATTAACGGTTTATTTTTATGAAGCTCAAAATCCAGACGGTACCTATAATACAAGTAATAAAAATTTAGGTTTTTCAAGAGCGCAACACTTTGTTTTAGGATACGATTTTGTTCCAACAAACGATTGGAGAATTAAAACAGAAGTATATGCTCAGGTACTAAGTAAGATAGCCATTTCGGATACAGCCAAGAATAGTTTTTCAGTTTTAAATGAAGGAGCATCTTTTATTCCCACTCAACAGGGAAGTATAGCCAATAAAGGCACAGGTATGAATTACGGCGTAGAACTAACGCTTGAGAAATTTTTCACTAAGGGCTATTATGGGTTATTAACAGCTTCGGTCTATGAAGCTAAATATAAAGGCAGTGATCATATTGAGCGCAATACAGCCTTTAATGGACGATACACATTTAATTTTTTAGCAGGAAAAGAATTTAAAGTTGGAAAAGAAAAACGCAACGCTTTTACTATTGATACTAAATTTACAACGGCAGGCGGAAGACATTATACGCCTGTTGATTTAGCTGCCTCGCAATTTGCCCGAAAACAGCTGTTACAAGGAGATGATTACGCATATAGTCAACAGTTGCCAAATTATTACCGTTTAGATATAAAATTTGGATTTAGATATAATAGCAAAAAACATAAAATATCACATTCTATTTTCTTTGATTTACAAAATATAACAAGGCAAAAAAACGTTTTTGCTCAACAGTATAATAAGGTAAGTAATCAAATAAATACAACGTATCAAAATGGTTTTTTACCAAATTTTGTTTATAAAGTTCAGTTTTAAAAAATGTGTATATGATCAATAAAATATTATATCGTACAATGGCTCTATTATCTGTTCTGACAGGCTTGTATCCAATTATTTATTTTTTAATAAATAGAAGATTTGGTTTATTAAGCACAAAAACGCCAGAGCTTTTACACGACCTAAGTTGGAACATTAATTTTTATATCCATATAATTTTTGGAGGAATGGCTTTACTTATCGGTTGGACACAATTTAATGCAACATTTAGAAAAAAGAATTTATTACTTCATAAACGAGTTGGTAAACTATATGTTATTTCTGCGACATTAAGTGCTTTAGCAGGTATTTACATTGGTTATTTTGCAACTGCAGGAATGCTCGCCGCATTAGGTTTTATGAGTTTAGGTGTGGCTTGGTTTTATTCTACGTTAATGGCGTTTACTACTGTTAGAAATAAAAACATAGTAAAACATCAAAAACTGATGATATATAGTTATGCTTTTTGTTTCGCTGCAGTAACATTGCGTATTTGGATGCCTCTATTAATAGGGATTTTAGGAGATTTTAATACAGGATATACTATTGCCGCATGGTTATGTTGGATGCCTAATATGGTAGTAGCATATTTCATTATTAAATCAAAAAAAATCTAATTCCAATTTAGTAATTTTACATCATGCTTCAAAAAACAGGTCGATTCAAATATATGATATTATTGGGTATTGGGGTTTCCTTTTTACTTAACTACATTATACCATCTCCTAATATTGGATGGAATAGGTTATTTGATGTTTTAATTTCTGTTTTAATTACAACACTGGTATGGGAAGGAAATTTAAGAATTGACTTTTGGATGAATTTGAAATTTCCATGGCAAATTTCTCCAATCAAACGAATAACTACTCATTTACCAATTAGTCTTATTTATACTACAGTTATTATGTATGTATCTATGTATGGATTTAGTAAGTATTTATGTTCATCTCCTAAAGCCACGCAAAATGGTTTTATGACAATTGCTATAGTTGTTGGACTTTTAGTGTCGATTACTATGTTAGCCATAGAAATAAGTATGCAGTTTTTTCATCAATGGAAAGCTTCTTTGTTAGAAGTAGAAAAGTATAAAATCGAAAGTACCCAAGCGCAATTACAAAATTTAAAAAATCAAATTAACCCACACTTTTTATTTAATAATATGAGCGTCTTATCTTCCTTGGTATATAAGGATCAAGACAAAGCAGTTGATTTCATTAATCAATTGTCAAAAGTATATCGTTATCTGTTAGATAATAAAGATGAGGAACTTACCACTCTAGAAAACGAATTAACGTTTATATATTCCTACATTTATTTATTGCAAATACGATTTGATACCAATATTCAGTTTGATATTCAAGTTCCTAAAGAGTATCAATTGCAATTATTACCGCCAATGGCATTACAACTACTGATTGAAAATGCCATTAAGCACAATGAAATTTCATCACAATTGCCATTGAGTATTTCGATTAAAGCAGAAGTGCATCATCTCATTATATCTAATAATTTGCAATTACGGAGTAATGATAATGAAGAAAATAGTTGTAAAACAGGCATTCAGAATATAAAAGATAGATACAAATACTTTACAGATAAAGAAGTGGTAGTTTTAAAAAGTGTCAAATTATTTATAGTACAAATCCCTTTATTACAAGCCAAATGAAGGTAATCATTATAGAAGATGAAAAATTATCTGCAGAATATTTAGGTAATTTATTAAAGCGTATTGATGCATCAATAGAAGTAGTAGCAATGTTCGATTCCGTTAAAAAGAGCGTTGAAGCTTTAAAAAAAGAACCAGAGGTTGATTTATTATTTTTAGATATACATTTAGCAGATGGATTAAGTTTTGAAATATTCTCAAAAATAGCAATTGATACACCAGTTGTTTTTACTACCGCTTATGACGAATATGCTATTAAAGCTTTTAAGTTAAATAGTGTTGATTACCTCTTAAAACCAATAGGAAAAGGTGATTTACACTTGGCTATCGAGAAATTTAAAAAATTAAATTTCAAGCAACACACTATGCTCGAAAGCATCACTAATGTGTATCATCAATTAAATAAACAATACAAAACAAGGTTTATGGTGAAGTTGGGAGAAAGTATTGTTTCCGTTAAGACTGATGATATTATACATTTTGTAGCAGAAGATGGGATTACCATATTGGTAACTAAGGATAAAAAACGTTATGCTATAGATTACACACTCGAGCAATTAACAGACTTCATTTCACCAATCGATTTTTTTAGAATGAATCGTAAAGTGATTATCAGCATCAATGCAGTACAAAAAGTAAATACATATTTTAATAGTCGATACAAAATAAATTCCGAATTATTAAGCGATGAAACTTCTATTGTGAGTAGAGAACGGGTGAATGATTTTAAAGCTTGGCTTGACAAATAATAGGATTGGTGATTAATCATGTGTCTTTTAATTCATAAGAGGTACGAAAGTTTTTAAGATAATTATTAAAACAACATGTTTAAATAAATTGCTATTTTTACATCATAAATTCTTAAAACTATAATGTTAATTATTGGTATATGCGGTGGTACAGGTTCGGGTAAAACGACTGTTGTAAATAAAATATTGGACATACTACCTGCCAATCACGTAGCTATTCTTTCTCAAGATTCTTACTATAAAGACAATTCTAATATTTCAGTTGAAGAACGAAAGCATATCAATTTTGATCATCCAAATTCCATTGAGTTTGATTTACTATATAATCAAATCAATGAATTAAAAAATGGTAACGATATTGAAATACCTATTTATTCATACATCACTTGCACTCGTTCTTCTGAAACTATTAAAATTCAAAGCAAAGATGTGATTTTAATTGAGGGCATATTATTATTTTCAGATGAACGCATTCGAAATATTTGTAATGTGAAAGTTTTTGTTGATGCGCCTCCCGATGAACGCTTGCTACGCGTCATAAAACGTGACATCATAGAGCGCGGAAGAAATGTACAACAAACATTAGATAGATATATCGATACTGTAAAACCAATGCATGAACAATTTATAGAGCCAACAAAACGATTTGCTGATATCATTGTTCCTTTGGGTGGAGAAAATACTGTAGCGATAAATATATTAGCATCAACTATTCGTCAAAAATTAGGATTGAGTAAATAATAAAACACGATTTTAATCCCCCATTTTACTAAAAACAAAAACTCCCGCCATAAGCAGGAGTTTTTTAGTATTGAGTCATTCGTAATGAAGTCTATTGAAATTTTCTAAACTAACTTAGAGCTCAAATTTTCCCATTTAGCCATTTCTACTTCTAATTCTTTTTTTAATTTATTATAGGAGTTGAAAAAGTTAGGATCCTTGCTTAATTCATCATACGTAGCAGGAACAGCTAGTTTAGCATCTAAGTTTTTTATTTCTAATTCTAAACGTTCAATTTCTTGCTCCGATTTTTTAATTTGAGATGTTAATTGAGTTTGTAGCTTTTTTTTTTCTTGAGCCTCAAAGTCAGAAACAACGGCTTGTTTTTTCTCCACAACAGGAACCGCTTTCACACCTGATTTATCAAGATCCAATTCATTCAATCGCTCTACTTTACGTATTTCCATGAATTCTTTAATGTCACATAAATATTCTTTTACATGTCCATCTCTAAATTCAAACAAACGATCACACATACCTGTCATGAAATCTCGATCATGACTTACCATCACTAATGTTCCTTCATAGTCAATCAAGGATTGTTTTAAAACTTCTTTAGATTTAATATCTAAGTGATTGGTAGGTTCATCTAATAATAATAAGTTATAAGGCTCTAATAATAGCTTGCAAAGGGCCAATCTACCGCGCTCTCCACCACTTAGTACTTTTACTTTTTTATCGATATCATCTCCGCCAAATAAAAACGAACCTAACAAACTACGCACTTGTCTGCGCACATCACCAACAGCTAATTCATCAATGGTTTCAAAAACGGTTTTATCTAAATCCACTTTTTCTTCCTGATCTTGCTCAAAATAACCCATTAAAATATTATGACCTAATTGTATAGAGCCATCATATTTAATTTTATCGGCAATCATTTTCATCATCGTTGATTTCCCTTCACCATTACGACCAACCAAACCTATTTTTTCACCTTTAGTAATGATAAAATTAGCACCACCAAAAATAAATTTATCGCCATAAGTTTTTCCAGCATTTTCGGCAGTAATCACAATTTTACCGCTATGCGCAGGAGGCGGGAAACGAAAACGAACCGAAGCTGTATCCATATCGTCTACTTCTACGCGATCCAATCTATCTAATTTTTTAATCAACGATTGAGCCATGGCTGATTTACTCGCCTTTGCCCTAAATTTATCAATCAACATTTCTGTTTGATCAATCATTTTTTGTTGATTTTTTTGAGCGTTTTCTTGTTGTTGTTTACGTTCTTGACGTAACACTAAATAATGAGAGTAATTTGTTTTGTAATCGTAAATTTTTTGATTAACAATTTCAATGGTACGTTTAGTAACGGTATCCAAAAATGTTTTATCATGGCTAATTAACACAACGGCACCAGGGAATACTTCCATTACTTCTTCTAACCATTGTATGGCTTCAATATCTAAGTGATTGGTTGGCTCATCGAGCATTAACACATCTGGTTTTTGTAATAATAATTTCGCTAATTCAATACGCATACGCCATCCACCGCTAAACTCAGAGGTTTGCATGTGAAATTGTTTACGTTGAAATCCTAAACCAATTAATACTTTTTCAATCTCTTCTTCTGTATTATCAACGCCAATCATATTCAAACGCTCATTAATATCAGTTAATTCCTGAATTAATTGCATGTATGAATCCGTTTCATAATCCGTACGGGTTTCTAATTGGTGATTGATGCCAGTTAATTTTGCCTGTAATTGTTTGATTTCTTCAAATGCAGATTCTGTTTCTTCATAAACTGTACGTCCATGCTGGTGAGTCATGTCTTGAGGTAAATAGCCAATTTTACAGTCTTTTGGACGAGACACTTCTCCTTTAGTGGGTGTTTGAAAACCAGCTAAAATCTTAAGCATGGTACTTTTTCCAGCACCATTTTTCCCTGCTAAACCAATTCTATCTTTTGGATTTATTAAAAAAGAGACATTGTCAAACAAATCATATCCGCCAAACGAAACCGTAACA
>JANYGR010000030.1 GCA_025359355.1 Bacteroidota bacterium
TTACTTAAAGGTTGTTGATAGTAATCTACACTAGCAATTTGCTGCCATGGAATGGCTTGTTTGATGCTTCCCGATTTCTTACGGTAATTTTCGAAGCTACCATTAGGAACCAAATTTTTAACCACCTCTGGAGTTTGTTGCGCAAATTGAGATAGTGATAAAAACACTAAAACAATGATATAATTGAAAAATGGCTTCATAAAAGTTTTGCAAAAATACCTTTTTACACTTTATTTATTAAATATTTGTTATGAACATTTGTAAATCAAATAAAAGGTGTATATTTGCAACCCAAATTAAAAACAGATTAATACTTAAATAGAATGGCAAATCATAAGTCGGCAATAAAAAGAATCAGAGCAAATAACGCTAAACGCTTACAAAATCGTTATTATGCTAAAACAACTCGTAACGCAGTAAGAAAATTACGCGATACTGAATCTAAGAAAGAAGCAGCAGTTTTATTACCTAAGGTAGTGGCTATGTTAGATAAATTAGCTAAGAAAAACGTTATTCATAAAAACAAAGCATCTAACTTGAAGTCAAAATTGGCTAAACGAGTTAATGCAATTACAAAATAATTACAGATTTAACTTCTAAATAATCCCATTTACATGATGTTGTAGATGGGATTATTTATTTTTTATAGCTAAAATAATTAGGCAATAACTAATTATTTTATACTTTTGTAAAAAAAAAATAAAACCCTCATAATTTATACAGAAAACGATGACTACTAAAACTTTACGAAACTTAAGTCTTGCTGTTGGAACTACAGCTTTATTGGCTGGTTGCAACGGCTTAGGCAAAATGGTAAAAAAACAAAACCAAATTACTTACGATGTAAAACCAAATCCTTTAGAAATGCATGGTGACAGCGTTGTATTTAGTGTTTCTGGAAAATATCCAGCTAAGTTATTTGCTAAGAAAGCAACTGTAACAGTTACTCCAGTAGTTAAATATAATGGTGGCGAAAAAGCAATGAAACCAATTGTTTTAGTTGGAGACAAAGCTACAGGCAGTGGTCAAAAAATTAGTTATGACAAAGGGGGGGCTTTTAGCTACACTTCTGAGAAATTTGCTTATGAGCCAGCTATGAAAGTAGCTACAGTTGAATTGAAAGCTCAAGGTGCTGTTAAGAAAAAAACTAAAGATTTTACACCTGTAAAAGTAGCTGACGGTACAATCATTACTCCTTTGTTAGTTCGTAACGACGAAAAAGGGATTTATGCGAAAGATGCGTTTGTAAAAACTCAACCAGCGAATCAAGTTGCTAATATCTATTATTTAATTAATAAGTCTGATGTTCGCTCTTCAGAATTAAAAAGTGATGAAATGAAAAATGTACAATCATTCATTACTAATAACATTAACAGTCAATGGTATGAATTTAAAGACATCAGCGTTTCTTCTTACGCTTCACCAGATGGAGAATTATCTTTAAATGAAAACTTAGCTAAAGACCGTGCTAAATCAGGTTCTAAAGCATTAATGGGTGAATTCAAAAAGAATAAAAATAAAGACCAAGTATTTGGTAAAGATGAAAGTCATTACAAAGTAGTAACTACAGCTGAAGACTGGGATGGTTTCCAAACGTTAATGCAAGCATCTACTATTGCTGATAAAGATTTAATCTTACGCGTTTTAACCATGTACAAAGATGGTGACCAACGTGAAAAAGAAATCAAAAATTTATCTAAAACTTATACTGAAGTTGCAGAGAAAATTTTACCAAAATTACGTCGTTCAGTATTAACTGTAAATGTTGATAAAAAATCTCGTACTGACGAAATGATTTCTAAATTAGCTACAACAGCTCCTGATAGTTTATCTATCGAAGAAATGTTATATGGTGCTACTTTAACTAACGATATCAATACAAAAGCTCAAATTTATCAAGCTGCTGAAAAGAAATTCCCTAACGATTGGAGAGCATCTAATAACTATGGTGTTGCTTTATTAGCTCAAAACAAAGTAACTGAAGCTTCTGATGCCTTTAATCGTGCAGAAAAAACAGCTAACGGAAATCCAATTGTAATGAATCAATTAGGTATCGCTGCTGCTAAATCTGGTAACCGTGTAAAAGCAATGGAATATTATGATAAAGCAAATGGTGCTGGTACTGAAGTTAACTACAACAAGGGTATTTTAAATGTACGTGATGGTAAATATTCTGATGCAGTTTCTAACTTTGGTTCATACAAAGGATTTAACAAAGCGTTATCTGAATTATTAAACGGAAACGGTGGTGCTGTAGAATCTACTTTAAATGACAGTAACGATAAAGATATCGCTATGGCATCTTATTTAAAATCAGTTTCTGCTGCTCGTAGCGCAAACACAGCAAACGTTATCAGTAATTTAAAAGCGGCTATCGATAAAGATGGTACTTTAAAAGCAGCAGCTAAAGATGATGCTGAATTTATTAAATTACGTGAAAATGCTGATTTCAAAGCATTAGTAAACTAATCAAAAAAATAATCAAATTAAAAAATCCCAACCAGAAATGGTTGGGATTTTTTTGTTTAAAGAAATTCTATTTTGATTGACGTTATAGTAACATTTATTTCCTGGCTAATGTTCCTTGCTTTTTGATAACTTCCATTTCTACTTGTAGATTTTTAAGCATGTTCATAATGCTTCCTACATTCAATTCTTCTTCTTTATAGTCTGTCATATTAATGCAGCAAGTATATTCCCAAAGCTCAACAATATCTTTCAAATTAACTTTGTACGGCTGGTACATCTTGTTATCCGAATGACATTCTAAATAACCTTTTTTCGTATTCAAATTAAAAATTCGCTTATAAGATAAACCATCATCTTTAGT
>JANYGR010000058.1 GCA_025359355.1 Bacteroidota bacterium
AATTTTTATTTCAACCTCGTGTCCTTTTTTTTCTAATACATCTTTCGTGTAATTTGCTTGCCAAAGCGCCAAAGCGCTACCGCGCGTACCAATGATAATCATAGTTTAGTAATAAAATTAGAGGCTACAAGATAAGTTATTTTTGGTTATTTACCGCAGAGGCCGCAGAGAAAAAAGCTGTTGTTTTTGAAAAAAATTTCTCCTTGTCTTTGTGGTGATTTAGTTATAATCCTTCTTCTAAAAAAACTTTTTTGGCCGTTTTAATAGCTAATGCGTTATATTTTTTTTCCATATATAACAACACTTTTTCTAAAACCTCTTTGCTCTGAGCGTCCATATTAGCCATGTCTTTCGAGAATACTTCATTCAGAGCTGTTTCTTTAATATACTTTATTTGTTTCGGAATTTCGCCAAATGCTAATTCTATTTTTCGTTCTTGATACAATGTTTTAAATTCTTCGACTTTGTTGGCAATAATCGTTTTACAAGCGCCAATTTCTTGTTCTCGTTTCAATAAATTTTCATCAGCTTGTTTTTTCAACGCTTCGATATCTATATAAAATAAATCGTTTTGCAAAACCACCTGTTTATCAATATCAGCAGGCAACGCCAAATCTATCACCACTTTTTTAGAATAATCATCGCCAATAAGGGATTTGTAAATTTCTGGGGTAACCATTGGTTCTTCTGATGCTGTACACGAAATCAACACATCAAAACCATCTTTAAAATTTTTTAACTGAGTTAAATCATAAGCCTGGCCTTTAAGTTCATTCGCCAGTTTTTGTGCATTAACCAAAGACCTATTAAACACAGTGAAGTTGGCATACTGGTGTTTTTTTAAATACTTTGCCATATTGGAGTTTGTTTCTCCAGCACCAATAAATACTATACGAGCATTATTTTTAATACCTAAACTTCTTAATTGTCGATAGGCCAAAGACACAATAGATACAGGGTTTTTAGCAATATCAGTATCTGTATATACTTGCTTTGCTGTTTCAATAGTTTGTTTAATTGCCAAACGAATAGTATCTCCAGTTAATCCTAACAAATTACAAAACTCATACGATTTACGCACCTGTGTAATAATCTCTCTTTCGCCTACTACTAAAGAATCTAGCGATGAAGAAACTTCAAATAAATGAGTCAATGCATCCTCTTGTTCGTAAACAGTTACTGCCCCTATCAATGCATTGCTTTGTTCGGTTGTTATTCTAGAATTAATAATTGAAAAAAGCTCTTGCAAAAACACAGCATTAATCTCTCTATCTGCCTTAACCACAAATTCCACCCGATTACAAGTACTCAAAAACATCAATTCGTTAAGTTCCATTTTAAGTTTAACGGCCGTTAAATAATCGTGCTGGTGGGCTTCATCTAAATGCAATAGCCCAATCAACTCCAAAGGAGCGTTCTTGTGTGTAATAGCTATGATTTTAAATGCGTTCAAGATGCTTGGTAAAATTCGGAAAATCATAGGTTTTGATTGTCATAAAATTGTCACGAAGCCTTATTTAAATTAAATCTAAATAAGGTTGTTTCTATTTTGTTATTTTTACATGATGAAGTTTTTGATTAGAAAAAAATATTTGATTTTTATCCTATTTGGGAATTTGCAATCGAACTTATATTTATCACAAAATAATAAAGCAGATAGTTTATTTACTACTTTTTTTAATATAAAAAGTGTTGATAAAAAATTAAGCAAACTTCCTGAATTGTTGCAAGCATTATATGTAAAAGATGATTCTATAAAGATAATTGATCTAATTTCTAACGTTGAAAATATTACTGCTTCTTCTGATTTATCAAACCTTAAACAAGGTTTACTTTTATATTCAAAAGCTCTTTTATTTGATATTGAAAATAATATTGATAAAAGTATAGAAGCAAATAAAGAGTCTGTTTTTTATTTAAAAAACAATAAAAAATATTTAACAATTTCAGAATGCCTATTGATTAAGAGTCTTTACTTTAATGGTCAGTTTGATTCTTGTATAGCCTTAGGAAATCAAGCTCTTGAAAACGCAAAGATTAACAAAAACATCTCTGGAGAATTAGATGTTTTAATTTGTGTGGGAAGGAGTTACGATTTTATCGGTAATAGAGAAAAAGCTATAAAAATTTCTTTTCAAGCCGTAGATTTAGCTAAAAAACAAAATAAAGCATTAAAATTATCTGAAATATATATTAGTTTGTCTAACATATATAAAGGTGAAAATATTGTTTCTTCAAAAAAATATGCAATATTGGCTTTAAACGTATTAAAAGAAGCTCATCTCGATAAAAAAAACAAAGTAATCGATGCTAGTTATTTAATGTTAGGAAATGTATACTATGATTTAAAAAATTTAGACAGCGCAATGTATTATTATAATCTATGTAAAGAGTCTTCAAAAGAAACAAACAATAAGCGAACCTATTTATCCGCTATCGGGAATATGGGAAATATTGCATACAACCAAAAAGAATACACAAAGGCTATTTCATATAATTTAGAAACGCTTTTTGAATATAAAAAATTAAATATTAAAACTGAGATAGCGGTAGCCTATGGCTCTTTAGCAGATATATATAAAGATATAAAGGACTATAAAAAAGCCATTAAATATTATGACAGTGCGTTAATTGTAACAACCCAACTTCAATCGGCCGACGATTTCATTTATAATTACAAAGGCTTAAGTGAAACCTATGAAATGATGGGCAACTCAGCTGATGCTTTAAAATATTATAAGCTATACAGGATGTGGAACGACTCCGTAAACAATAATCAAAACTCAAAAAAAATAAATGAACTTGAACTAGACTATAAATACAAGGCCGAACAACGCGAAAAAGACTTGATACAGAAAAATAAAGACGATGTTATTCAAGAAAAAATTAAACAGCAAAAATACATTATATGGGTTGGTGTTTTGGGCGGACTCGTTCTTTTTATCTTTTTAGGATTTGCAGTAAAATCAAATATCGATAAGAAAAAAACAAACAAGCAACTTCAACTTTTTAATAATGAAATCACGGAACAAAAAAACATCATTGAAACAAAAAATCATGAAATAACAGATAGCATCACTTATGCCAGTAGAATTCAACAAGGAGTTATACCCGACGAAGACGAATTAAAAGAACTACTTCCTCATCATTTTGTATTTTTTAAACCGCGTGATATTGTAAGTGGAGATTTTTATTGGGCATGCAAAGTAAAATCAAAAACAGATCCTAATCTTAAACGATCAGTGGTTGCTGTTGTGGATTGTACGGGTCACGGCGTGCCGGGAGCTTTTATGAGTTTAGTTGGGAACACGCTACTTAATCAAACCATCAATCGCTCTGCTATTTCTAATCCGGCTCAAGCTTTAGATTATATTAACCACCAATTACCAAAAACTATTAAAAGTAAATCAAGCACCGGAGCTATCAAAGACGGTATGGAAATAGCGATGTGTGATTTTAATTTTGATACACTAACGATGCAATTTGCTGGAGCTAATAGTAATATTTATGTGGTGCGTAATAAAGAAATTCAAATATACAAAGGCGATAAACAACCCATAGGAGAAAGTCTTTCGGGCACTATTATTAACTACACAAACCAAATCATTGCATTACAAAAAAACGATTGTGTGTATTTAATCAGTGACGGATATGCTGATCAATTCGGTGGCGTTAAAGGAAAAAAATTCAAATACAAGCAACTCGAAAATCTATTTTGTGCCATTGCCGAAAAAGAGGTAAACGAACAACAGCATATTCTTTCTAATGCTTTCGACGAATGGAAATCAAATCATGAACAAGTAGACGATGTGTTAATTATGGGAATTAAGATGTAAGCTGTAATCCGTGTTTTAAACGCTGTACGATTATAATCGCATCTTTATTCCGCCCATTACTGAAACATAAGTTGGTTTGAAAATAATTCCAGATATAGGCGTATAATTTGATAACCCATATTTATAACTAGGCACAAATGTCAAAGATAATCTCTTTGTCAAAGTAATATCACAACTTAAACTTAAAAGTAAAATTGTATTAAATCGATTAACTTCAATGTCTTTAACATAAAATTCATCCTTGTGATGTTCCTTGATTAAAGTAAGATGGTTTTGTTGAGAAAAAACATAATTCGCGTTAACTCCAATTCCAGTAGAAAATCTGAATTTTGATTTATTAATCAAATACCAATTTATTTGCAAAGGAATATTTACTGATTGAAGATTTGATGTGTATTTATAAGCAGCAAAAAAAGTATCTATTGGAGCAGCTATAAAATACCCTTGCAATAAAATACTGTTATTAATCGTCATTTTTCCAAATGAAGAATTAACAACATAATCATCATTTGTATATTTACTAAATCTAAAAACAGTTGAATCTTTTTGAATAGTGTGTGATTGATAACCTATGCCAATACTAACAGAAAAATTCTTAAAAAAATCGTATTCCGCCTTTATTTCTCCAGTGAAAGTTGTCGGCTGTTTTTCTGTTTTGGAATCAAACAACTGAGTTTTTGCTTGATTCAAAAAAACATTGGCCCCTCCTATAAATGAAATTGCCCAACGGCTTAAAGAATGTGTTTTAATGCTATCTTTCAGTTCTGTTTTTTTTAATTGTACAATAACACTATCTATTTTAGAAATATGTTTTAAGCTGTCTTTTCCGTTTTCCGAAGTAGAATCTTTAATCGTTCCATCCTGTGTCATTTTTTTATTATTTTCAGATAGCATCATCTGAGCGTTGACAATGTTAGTATCATTTCTTTGGTCTAATTTTTCTGTTATATTAGATACGTTTTGTTTTTCTTGTTTCTCCTTAAAGCTAATTGCTTCTTTTTTATACTGGCTAAGTTCAACTTGTTTGTTTTCATATAACGTTTTTTCTTTGGTCTTATTTTGATTATTATTTTTAATGAAAGGTTTTTTAGATTTAACATCAACATTTTCAGAAGACCTATTTTCATTTTCAAATAATGCTAAAGTATTATTTGTTTGTCCAGAATCCTCTTTTTTGTTTTTTATACCCTTATCGTTTTCTCTTAATAAATGATTCGGGTTACGAGTAGTAATACCCTTTTCGTTTACAACGCTAGATTCTTTTTTTATGAAAGCATCTTTAAATCCCGCCTCTTTAATTGTTTCCAAGGCTTGAATGGCATTTTTTGAAGAAACGTAGTATCTTGTAATGCCATCTCCCGTCGTTTCCGTTTTCACTTCAAATGGTATTTTTTTAAAACCCCCTACATTGAATTTCATACGGAATGCCCCTAACTGAATTTTTTGTTCTACTACAATTTTTAAATCATCTGTCTCTGCTTTTTTCTCAAGTTGCATTGTTGTTTTGGTTATGACCTCTTTTTCTTTTTTTCGTTTTTCAACTCCCTCTATTTGTTGTTGTTCTATTTTTGTATGAGTAGAATTAAGAATAAAATTATTTGAAAATAAAAAACAAAATGCGATTGTCCCAATAACCAAAATTAAACCACTGAAGAAAAACCAAAAAAATCTTTTCTTCGATGCTTCCTCCTCATCTAAAGCCTTTTCTATATTTTCCCATCGTGCCTTCCTTGGCTGAATAGAAGAGTCATAAAGATTTTTCTTAAAAAAATCTTCAATATCGTTTGTTTTTTTATCATTTTCAAAACTACTCATGATAGTGTGCTTTTTGTTTCTAGGTCTGTATCAAAATGTTGATACAATAATTTTTTTAATTGAACCTTAGCCTTTGATAATTGGCTTTTAGAGGTTCCTTCCGTAATATTTAACAAACTAGATATTTCTTTGTGAGAATATCCTTCTATTGCAAATAAATTAAATACCGTTCTGTACCCATCTGGCAATAAACTTAAGATTTTCAATAAATCTTTTTCATTAATTTGTGTTATTGCATCTAATTCACTTTCTAGATGAATAGCCACATCATCTATATCATCAAAAAGATATTTCTGTTTTTGTTGAATTATAAAGTTAATGGAGGTATTAACCATAATTCGTCTAACCCATCCTTCAAAGGAGCCTTCGAATTTGTAAGAATTAATATACTTAAAAACCTTTATAAAGCCTTCTTGAAGCACATCCTCGGCATCATCTCTGTTTTTACAGTAACTAAAACAAACAAAAAGCATTTTACCAGACAAAGCATCGTAAAGCTTTTTCTGACAATCTCGTTGCTTGTTTATGCAACCCGTGATAATATCGTTATCAATTCCCAATACTTAAACTTAGACATAATTATTTACCAAAAGGTTGCCTGAATTTATTTTTTAATACAGGCAACCTTTTGGGTCATTATTATGTCTTATATAAAAACACACTTATGTTTGATGTGTTTCTGTCTTTTAATAATCCTTAAAATAAATGCTTATGAAAATCAAATCTTTTACTTATCCTTTAATAACATCTGGGTTATTAGGAATTATTGTCTTAGTTAGTTCTTTTGACGACAACGGTAAAAAAGTAGCTAACGGTGCAGGTCAGGCTGCGGGAACCACCGCTCCAGGAGAGCCTCACACATGTTCTCAATCTGGTTGTCACGGTGCTGGAAACGGTAACTCTAGTACTGGCGGTTTAATAGATAATGCAGGCCCGGGAAATATCACTATTACCTCAACGCCATCTATGCCAGGCAACACCTACGTCCCAGGAACTGTTTATCAAATGAGTATTACAGTAAATGAAACAGGAAAAACTATTTTTGGGTTTGTAGCTCAAATGCTCGACAATAGCGGAAGTACGAATTTGGCAGTAAATAATACTGCCGGAACACTCACAGCAACCGACGCTATTCATACGCATACGGCAGCAGCATTTGGAACAGGGCGTAAAGATGTAACGCATTCTGTTAATGGTGGTCTTTCAACAAACACCGCAACCTTTGTGTATGGTTGGACTGCTCCAGCTACCGGAACCGTAAATATTTATACGTCTGCAACAGCCTGTAATCATGATGGCTTAGCTTCAGCACTAGATAATTGTTATAACAAGCATGTTGTAATTGTACCCGCAACAACTACGGGAATTGAAAAAAATCTTACACAAAACTCGGTTCATTTATTTCCAAACCCTGCTGGTAGCGATTTTTCTTTATCATTTAATACAAAAACTGAGGAGGTTTATACGGTTGCTATTTATAGTTTAGGCGGTAAGATCATTAAAGACTTTGGTTTAACAAATCCAACTACCGGAACATTTAATCAATCATTCAACATTAGTGAACTATCTGCAGGAATATATTTAGTAAAGTTGTCTTCAAAAAACGAAAGCATTTATAAAAAACTATCTATCAATAATTAATAACGGAATGGTTTTTGTAACTATTCTTTTCTATCTTTGATTATAAACTTAATTTTATTAAAAATGACGACTAAGAAATTATTACTCCACACAGCAATGATATGTGTTGGCGCTTTATTGACGTTCTCTAGCTGTAAGAAAAAAGATCCAGCTACAACTCCCGCTGATGAAAGTGGACAAGCTTCTTCAGACTCACGTCAGGCTATCAGCGAAAACGATGCATCTATTAATGATGTCAATCAAACCTTAAGCGATTATCCATTAATGCATGGGCGTGTTGCTTCAACAAATAAAGTAGCAACAACCATTTGTGGTTTAACGGTTGATACCATTGGTTCTTATACAGGTACTATTAAATTAAACTATAACGGTACTGTTTGTAATAACCGCAAACGCGAAGGATCTATCAAATTAACGATTATCAATTATGCTTCAGGCGCTCGTTGGAAAAATGCAGGTTGTGTTTTGAAAGTAGATTATTTAGCTTATAAAATTACGCGTGCTTCTGACGGACAAAGCATTGAATTAAACGGTACACAAATGCTTACTAATATTAGCGGCGGTACTTGGGTTGATTTATTGTTTTTGGGTCAACCTAATTTAGTAAACTCTGTAACGGGCACTAACTTAAACGTTAAGTTTAATGGAACGGCAACAGCTATCTATAATATCAATCGTAAATTTACATACACTTGGGCAAGCTCTACAAGTGTATTAAGCTGTAGTGGAGAAGGAATCGGTTCTTCTGGAGGTCTTAATAATTTAGAAAACTATGGAACAACTCGCGATGGCGATGCATTTACTAGCCAAGTAATAACTCCTATTCTTTGGAATACAACCTGTGGTTGGGGCGCTCCGCTTGCTGGTGAATTAGACATTAAAGTAGCTAGCAAAAGTTTTGATTTAAATTGTTTATTTGGTGTAAATTCTGCGGGAACGCCTATCACTGTTGGGTCTAACCAATGTGCGTATGGTTGGAAATTAACATGGACCGTGGGAACTACTTGTCAAAATAAAGTCATTGTTTATTCTTAATTAATTTTATTTAAAAAAACACCCGTTAAACGAACTGTTTAACGGGTGTTTTTTATTTAGCCAATCATGATTTATATTAATTACATAGATACTCCTGCCGGTGAACTTGAGATCTGTGCAGATGACATTGGTGTCGTGTCTGTATTATTTGTAAACACGAATAAAAGAGTCTTAATTAAAAAAGAAACTAGCTCAAATCCTTTATTATTAGAAACTGAAAAACAATTAAGCGCTTATTTTAATAAAGCATTAAACAAATTTGATTTGCCTCTATCCCTCAATGGTACTGTTTTTCAAAATCGCGTATGGAGTCAACTAATAACCATTCCTTATGGTAAAACAATTTCTTACTTAGAACTAGCTAAACTATTAGGCGACGAAAAATGCATCCGCGCTGCGGCTACAGCAAATGGTAAAAACCCCATCAGCATTATCATTCCTTGTCATCGCGTTATAGGTAGCAAGGGCGCATTAGTTGGTTATTCTGGCAATATAGAGCGCAAAAGCTTTTTACTAAAACACGAAGGCGCTTATCAAGATTTATTTTCTTAAAACGATTATTCTTTAATAACCTTCTTATAAGCAGAAGCCCCGCTTGTTGTTGTTAAAGAAACCAGATACACGCCTTTAACTAAAGGATGCAAATCTAACTGAGTTGTTGTTTGATTAACGTTTTGATTCGTTAAAACAACTTGCCCTAATTGATTTGTTACAATAACCATTTTGATGTTTTCTTCAGATTGAAGTGTTACAAGTCCATTAGTAGGATTAGGAAACAAACCAACAATAGCATCTTTTGTGTGTTCGTTAATACCAACCACCACACAAGCGCTACTAGCACAAGAGCAGTAAGTTGTTGTGCCCGCAATTGTTCCAGTATTGGCATTAATTGTTCCCGAGTTATTGGCATCACAGATATCTAAATGTGAACTTAAACTACCCATAGTCCCTGAATTAAAAGTATTATTCGTCACATTAAACCCTCCACAACCAGTAGTAGCTCCAGTTACAGAAGCTGAATTATACCAATCACGACTAACATTGATCATACACTTTGTAGAAAATGAAGAACTAGTTGCATTAAGAAAATCTCTGCCAATGCTCATAAACCCGTTATTAGTAAAGCTACTAGAGTATGCATTATAGAAATCATTATTAATAGTCAAATTTCCGTTATTAATAAATGTACCTATTGAATCGCCAAGTAAAGTCGCTAACATAGTGCCATTATTAATAGATGTAGCGCTTGCTGCTGTACCCATTACAACATTAGTCATATTACCATAATTTGTAAACTGAGCATTGCCTTGCGTTACATATAACGTATCAATTACACCAACGCCATAATTATCAAAAACGCCTCCGTTTGCAATTAATACAGCTGTTGTTTGTATTTTTCCTTGGTTGCAAATCGTACCGCCACTAACTGCCACACGACCTGTAAGAGTTCCTGTTGAAGCAATACATAGCTTTTGGCCAGCAAGCAAATAATAACTCGATGTGGTTAAGCCGGTTACAATATATGTACAGCCAGTTGAGCATTGTGCTTTTACGGCGCTATTAAATAATAGTGCTACTGAAAAAATAAATAAAAGTTGTTTCATAGTTGTTTGTTTTTAATGTTGTTTAGTAAAAATAAACAAAAAACCCACACAAACATTTGTGTGGGTTTATAAAACACTAAATTATATTTTTATGAAAATGCATTGAAGCCTGTAACATCCATTCCTGTTATTAATAAGTGGATATCGTGAGTTCCTTCATAAGTAATCACCGATTCTAAATTCATCATGTGGCGCATAATTGGGTATTCTCCTGTAATGCCCATTCCACCGTGTATTTGACGAGCCTCACGAGCAATTGTAATTGCCATGTTACAATTATTACGTTTAGCCATACTAATTTGCGCAGGCGTTGCACGATTTTCATTTTTCAATACACCTAAACGCCACGTTAATAATTGCGCTTTGGTGATTTCAGTAATCATCTCAGCTAATTTCTTTTGTGTTAATTGAAAGGCTCCAATAGGTTTTCCAAATTGGATACGCTCTTTACTGTAACGTAAAGCGCTGTCGTAACAATCCATTGCAGCACCAATTACTCCCCAAGCTATCCCGAAACGCGCGCTGTTTAAACACCCTAAGGGTCCTTTTAAACCTTTTACGTTTGGTAAAATATTTTCTTTAGGAACTAATACATTTGCAAAAACTAATTCGCCAGTAGCAGATGCGCGTAAGCTCCATTTGCCGTGTGTTTCGGGAGTTGTAAAACCAGCCATGCCTCGTTCAACAATAATACCGCGTATTTCTCCTGTTTCATCTTTAGCCCAAACAACCGCAATATCAGCAAACGGTGAATTACTAATCCACATTTTTGCTCCGTTTAAAATAACGTTTTTTCCATCGCCTGCATCTTTAAAATTGGTAAGCATTCCGTTAGGATTACTTCCGTGATCAGGCTCTGTTAAACCAAAACAGCCCATCATGTCGCCAGCAGCTAATTTTGGTAAATATTTTTTTCTTTGTTCTTCGCTTCCGTAAGTATAAATAGGATACATTACTAATGAACTTTGAACAGAAGCTGTTGAGCGCAAACCGCTGTCGCCACGTTCTAATTCTTGCATAATTAATCCGTAAGAAATTTGATCTAATCCTGCGCCACCATATTCTGTGGGGATATATGGACCAAATGCGCCAACTTCGGCTAAACCTTTAATCCATTGTTTTGGAAATGTTGTTGTTTGACAAGCTTCTTCTACAATTGGAGTTACTTCTTTTTTTACCCAAGCACGAGTTGTTTCGCGAATCAATTTGTGTTCGTCGGTTAACAATTCGTCCATTAAATAATAATCATGTGCTTGAAAGTTATCTGTTGCCATAGTTGTGTTTTTTAAGGTGTGTAATATTACGAATTATGCCTTAATCAGCCAAACAGAAAGAAAATAGTTTTTTAGATAGTTTGTGCTAAAATTTAGTGTTTAAATCTCTATTGGCTTCTTTTTTATATATTAACTCTGATTAAATAACAACTCGGCAATATATCTCGTTATTTTGCGTTGAATAAAATATTAATTTAGAAACATGTTACCCGCAATTTGGCACCGCTATATATTTTTGTTTGGCATTATAGGTTTAGCCTCTGGTATGCTGTTTGGAACCGTTCCCACAAGCATTCCACAAATAATTATTGCCGCTAACTGGTTATTAGAAAAAGATTTTTTTCTTAAGTGGCAACGATTAAAATCAAATTATTTTTTCTGGATTTTAATTTCTTTTTTTTTGCTTCATATTATTGGAATGTCCTATACATCCAATGTGGAAAGGGGTTTAGACGATCTACGAAACAAAGTACCCTTACTTGTATTGCCAATTTTATTTTTTAGCACACCTGCCCTCACTCAAAAAGAATTAAAATTATTGTTTCGTTTTTTATTTTTAAGTGTTGTTATTAGCTCTGTCTGTTGTTTTTTAGTGTACTCAGGCTTTACACATAAAACAATTATCGATGCGCGACAAGCCTCTGTGTTTATGTCACACATACGATTTTCGTTATTTATAGCATTTGCAATTATTGGATTAATTTACTTCTTTTTCGAAGAACCAAAATGGCAGTATAAAATAATCTATATGTTAGGTGTGTGTTGGCTTTTGTTTTTTATGTATAAACTCGAATTAGCCACTGGCTTTGTGTGCCTACTAATTGCTGCTATTATTCTATTATTAATTATAATTATAAAAAAATTAAATAACCTTTTAGCAACAACCCTTATTTTTAGTTTTATATGTATCTCCGTTTTTCTTTTTTTTAATATTAGAAAAAGCTTGGCAATGTTTGATAAATCAGCAAACAACAAAGAAAACATGATGCTTAAAGAAACCGTTAATCATAAATTGTATCTTCAGGATACTGTTTTTCAATTAGCAGAAAACGGAAATTTAATTACGATAAACATCAGCGATTATGAATTAAACAAAGAGTGGAATTTAAAAAGTAAACTTCCATATAATAGCTCTGATATTAAGGGAAATAACGTACGTTATACTATTTTAAGGTATATGGCAAGCAAGGGTTTAACGAAAGATTCTGTTGGTATTAACCAACTAACTCTTGAAGATATATCTAACATAGAACACGGTTTTACAAATTATAAATACACCTCGCATGCTGGGCTCATTGCGCGTTGGCGAGAATTAATATGGGAATACACTAAATACAAACGTGGCGAAAACCCTTCGGGACACACACTTACCATGCGTTTAGAGTTTTGGAAAACTGCTATTTATATCATACAAAAACAACCTGTGTTTGGCGTTGGCACTGGTGATATACAAGATTCCTTTAATGAGGTTTACACCAAAAAACACACTAAATTAGATAAGACTTGGTGGTTAAGGTGCCACAATCAATACTTAGCCATTGCCGTTGCGTTTGGTTTAGTAGGACTTATTTTATTTTTATTTTATTTATGCTATTCTGCAATTGTGTTAAGAAAACAATTACATCCTTTATATTGGGCTTTCTTTTTTATTAGCTTACTCTCTTTTTTAACGGAAGATACACTTGAAACACAATCAGGTGTTACGTTTTTTATCTTTTTTCAAACGCTGTTTATTTGGCTAGCTTCTTATAATCATTCTCCTCAGAAGCACTGAAAATATCTAAACTAATTTTACCTTATATTTTTCTGCCATTTTATGTAATTGCTCATTACTTACATCGTGTATATTACCCGATTGATGGTAATTTTCAACCGTTACTACAAACAATGTATAATGATATTCGGCAGCTAATTTAAAATAAGGTTCCAATTCCCAGTCCATCGTAAATGTGTTATGAACCAAAATTTTTGATTCATTGTTTACCATACTTTGTTTAGTGTTTTCTTCACAAAGTTTATACGCTAAATGATTGTTTTTAAAATCAAAAATATACTTGCCTGTTTGAGTATTTGTAAAATAATCGTCTACAGAAAAAACGGGATATATTCCATCTTCACTCAAAACCTTTGCTAATGTAGATTTTCCAGAGCCTGGTAATCCACGCAAGAGTATGAGGTTTTTAGATTTTTGCATGTGCTACTTTAAACAAAGGTATTATTATTTAAGATTTTCCCACCAAGCAATTTGTTTAATTGTATCATCCTGCCAATATACCGCCTCACCAATCATAGGTGTCAACAAAGGCACGTTTCTTTCTGCAGCAGCTATTGATACGCGCTTAATGGGTTCATCCCAATCATGCATTGATAAAGCAAACTTAGCCCAATGAACTGGTAATAGTTTTTTTGCTTTTAACTCCACCGCTATTTGTGCCGTTTCTTCGGGCATAGAGTGGATATACTTCCAATAATTATTATACTGACCGCATTCTAATATCACTAAATCAAACGGACCATATTGATTTCCTATCGCTTCGAAATGATTGTCGTATCCGCTATCGCCACCTATAAATATTTTTTGTGTTGGTGTTATAAATACAAAACTACTCCACAGGGCTTGAGCGCGTTTAAACCCTCGTCCCGAAAAATGTCTCGCCGTAGTTGTAATTACTTTAAATCCTTTCTCTAAGCTCGTTTCATCGTGCCACTGCGTTTCTATAAAATTATTTTTTGTAAATCCCCAATGTTCTAAATGTTGTCCAACACCTAAGCTGGTAATGATTTTTTTGATTTTAGGTTTCAATTTGAGAACCGTATCATGATCTAAGTGATCCCAGTGATCATGTGTTAAAAATAAATAATCTATTTCTGGAATATCATCCGTTGAATAAACATCACTGCCGTCAAAACTCTTGGTTGTAAATCGAACTGGTGAAGCTGCTCCAGATAAAACAGGGTCAACTAAAATACGTTTGCCATCTATTTGCATAAAGTATGATGAATGACCGAACCATACCAATAAATTTTCATTGATATTTAATTGGTGTAAATTTATTTTTTTAGAAGGTAGTTTTTGTTTCGGCTTTACATTTGGATTCTTTACAAAAAAGAATTCTTTCATAATCGTTGTATACTTTACTCCTTCTGTTAATTCAGGCGTGTGGTTAATGTTCGAAAACTTTTTACCATCATAATAAGGTGATTTTTTAATAACCTCTAATCGTTCACCCTTTGGTGTTTTACCAAATTTAGATTGTTGCATAAATAAAAACATAACAACACAAAAAACGACAATGGTAACTAATATTGTGAGTAACATCTTTTATCTCTTTTTTATTATTTAATGGGCTATTTAATTACCCTACAAGAGTACATTGTTTTTTGTATTGCCTAACATATTTAACAATTTTTTAAAACAAAAAAATCCCAACAAATTTGTTGGGATTTTGAATGAGGTAAAACAATTATTTAATAATCTATAATATTGCTCTAAACAATAAGAATAAGCCTCCTGATAAAACAATAGTAACGGGCAGTGTTAATACCCACGCTAATAAAATATTAGTGATGGTTCCACGTTGTAAGTTCTTTAATCCTTTTTTTGCAACCATACTACCCATAATACCTGAGCTTAACATGTGTGTTGTACTTACTGGTGCTTTATAAGCAGTAGCAATACCAATACCAATAGCAGCTACAATTTCGGCCGAAGCTCCTTGTGCATAACTCATGTGTTGTTTACCAATTTTTTCTCCTATGGTTTTTACAATTCGTTTCCAACCAATCATGGTTCCTAATCCTAAACAAATCGAAATCATTATAATAACCCAAGATGGAGCAAACTCTACTAATTTTTTTGCTCTATCAATTTCTTTTTTTAATGATGCAGCATCTGCTTTAGAAATAGCAACATTTTCGCTTTTTAATAGTTTTTCTGCTCCTTTAGTTACTTTAACAATATCCTTACGTAATTCAAATCTATCAGTAGTTCCAACAGCATCTACAAACGCTTTACCTGAAGTTAATTCCGCGAAATGCTGAGCGTGTTTTTTAATATTATAAAAATTCTTAAACTCCTCTTTTCCAAAATCTACAGTATCTGTTGCTGAAATTATTTTTTCAATTACAACAACGTTGGCATTAATACTTTGTAAATTAATACTGCTATCTAACGAGAAATAAGCTGGCATAATCGCAATTAATATCATCATCACTAAACCCACACCTTTTTGTCCATCATTTTGTCCATGGAAAAAACTAACCAATCCACAGGTTGCCCATAACAACATACGAATCCAAATAGGTGGTTTTTTTCCTGGAATTGGTTCTTTATAAAACGAATCATTTTTTACAAATCGTTTGAAAATAAACATGATTGCAATAGCTGCTGCAAAACCGGCAAATGGAGATATTAATAAGGCCCAGCCAGTGTCTTTCGCTTTATCCCAGTTAACAGCACTACCGCCAACATTACCCGGTAAAAAATAAAATGCTAATCCTATACCTAGTATAGAACCAATTAAGGTATGAGAACTAGATGCAGGTAAACCAAAATACCAAGTTCCTAAATTCCAAATAATTGCTGATAATAATAACGCTAAAATCATAGAAATACCATGCATGACGTTATCATCTACCATTACTTCCATTGGTAATAAATTCACAATACCCATTGCTACACCTATACCGCCCGTCATTACTCCTGTGAAATTTAAAATACCACTATATACTACAGCGGTTGTTGGCTTCATGGAATTTGTGTAAATAACGGTTGCTACAGCGTTTGCTGTATCGTGAAAACCATTTACAAATTCGAAGGCACATGCTAACACTAAGCATATAACTAAAAAGATAATTAAAGTTGTTGTCATAAATTTTTTTGGTAAATGTATGTTGTAAAACTAATATAAATGTTAAGTTAACGTTAATATACTATTTTGTGATAAAAATATATCCCATCTAAAGTATATGGGATATGTTTATTAATATTATGTTTATTGTTTTAATGGATCTGCCGGAAGATCTTCTTTCTTCTTCTTTAAAGAGAATAATTTGTTGAAGTTTTCGAATATGATGTAGACTTGTAAAATATTGTTTTTTTCGATTTTTTTACCTGTTTCATACAGCTGTCCCGCACTGTTTATACTGCTCGAAAAAGTGTTTTTATAAATAACACCATATCCAATTTCAAAACGCATAGGAAAATCCATTTTTGGCTTATACCCTAACAAACAGAAGGTTCTATTCTGATCCCATATTTTATCATTTGCTGTATTTTTTCCAAGACCTAACATTATTTCATTCCATGCTATGATATAAAACGTATTATTTTCTAAAGTTTTATGATTCAATGGAACGATCGCTCTCAAGAAATACCTCATTCTCATTTTTCTTCCCGCATCCGGATAATCCGTACCCAATTGATAGTCTGTAAATTCTGGCTTATCGGTTGTTACTTTTGTTCCTATATATCTAAACTCATAACGATACCTTTGATCTATTATTACTCTATTATTAAATATTTTATTAGTAAAAGTTAATTGAGGACAAATTCTATACTCTGGTTGAACTTTTCTAGTGCTTCCGCTTTCTACAGAACCGGTGTATGATTCCCAAAATCCAAATGGAGATAAAGAGAAACGAACATTGTCATTTAATTGGTAGTGTATCCATGGTCTATAAACATGTTGAAAATCATTTTTAAACATATTGCTCGAATAGCCTGTTTTTGCTGATAAATCAGCTGGATCAGATGTTCTTCTGTATTGATAATCCATTTGCCATTTAAACTTATTTTTAATAACTCCGTTAATAACTGTTTCGGTCCAAAAAGAATTTCTGCTTACGGTTTCTCTAGAATCAGTTGATTGTGAAAAAGTTACCAAATAAAACCCCAAGGTTAATGCTATTGTAAATATTGCCTTCATTTAATGTATAGTTTATATTAATTGATTGCAAAATAATTGCCTCAATATTAGATTTACGTAATTCTAATGTTACCAAATTGTTAAAAAACAAAAAAACCACATAAAAGCTAAGCTCTTATGCGGTTACATGTAAAGTAATTGCTACTTAACAATCAATTTTTTGGACTCGATCGGCGTGTCTGCCTCCTTCAAATGTTTCAGTTAAAAATGCATCAACACATTTTTTTGCCTCTTCTACGCTAATATACCTTGCTGGTAAGGTTAATATATTAGCATCATTATGTTGGCGCGCTAGCGCCGAAATTTCAGCATTCCAACATAAAGCAGCTCTAATACCTTTATGTTTATTGGCGCTCATATTAATACCGTTTCCGCTACCACACATTAATATCCCAAAATCAACCTCTTTATTAATAACAGCCAATGCAACAGCGTGTCCATAATCAGCATAATCAGCGCGATCTAAACTATAACAGCCTTTATCAGTAATTTCAATGTGTTTACTTTTTAAATACTCGATCAATATTTGTTTTAATTCAAATCCGGCGTGGTCGCTACCAATAGCTATTTTCATGATGGTGTTTTTAATTTGGCTAAAAATACTGATTATTTACTTAATGAAAAGCCTTCCTGTTTTGAAACAGGAAGGCTTTTTGTGCTTGAAATATTATAATAAACTACCTCGCGGCAGAGCCGACGAGGTATTAAAAGATTGATAACTGCTGACTATGTATTTTTTTATATGTTTTTTCATTACCCTGAGATTTAACATACGCTTGAATTGTATTCTCATCGCCATGTTTACCAACAGT
>JANYGR010000083.1 GCA_025359355.1 Bacteroidota bacterium
AGGACATAGAACCAATTTATCGATTGAACGTATAATTGAAAGATAAAAAAACAGGTGCTTATTAAAATAATAAGCACCTGTTAAAAATTCAAATATAAAAATAAATTAAGCTCCTACTAAAGCTGCTTTTAAAATACTTTCGAAAAGGCTTTTGCCATCTGTGTTTGCTAGTAACTCATCAGCGGCACGCTCAGGGTGAGGCATCATACCAAATACATTTTTAGTGGCGTTACACACGCCTGCTATATTTTCGGAAGCACCGTTAGGATTTGCATCATCCGTTAAAGTACCGTTTTCATCACAATATCTAAATAAAATTTGTCCGTTTTTGTTTAAGTTAGCCAACGTTTCTGCATCTGCAAAATACTTGCCTTCGCCATGCGCAATAGGTATTTTAAGCGCTTTCATAGGCACAGAATTAGTTAACTGCGTGTTATTATTTTCTGGCTTAATAAATACGTTTTTACAAATGAATTTACGGGAGCTATTGTGTAATAAAGCTCCTGGTAATAATCCGCTTTCGCATAAAATTTGGAAGCCGTTACATACGCCAAATACAAAACCACCATTTTCAGCATGTTTCATTACGCTTGACATGATGGGCGAAAAACGAGCAATGGCGCCACTTCTTAAATAATCACCATAAGAAAACCCTCCTGGTAAAATAATATGAGTGCAGCCTTCAAGGTCTGTATTTTTATGCCATAATTTAACCGTTTCTTGTTTTAAAATATCTCTTAAAACATATACCATATCTTCGTCGCAATTAGAGCCTGGGAATACTACAACACCAAATTTCATTTTTCTTGAATTAAAAATTATTAGATTATAAAAATATAAAAAATCAGGGAGATTGTGGGGCTATTTTTTTAACAAAATAACACAGATATCATTAAGTCTCTTTCGTAATTCGAAAACACGTAATACATTAGAATACAGATAACGCTGATTAATATGATTTATCTTATTGTTTGAAATCAATGCGATAATCAAACTTTACAAAATTTTACAACCCACTTTCTTCGCTATCACAATGAAACTTATTTTGTTTTTTAGCAACTGGCTTAATTACTTTAGTGCCTTTATTTTTTTCGGCAAGTAGTTTAGCAATAAGGCGGGCGCGTTCTTTCTGAGTATCTGCGTGAAGTTTCGCATCATCATTTACATCATAATAAATTTGTCCATCAATAATAGTCGTATTTACTTTTGCATACACACTTAATGGATTATCTGTCCATAAAACTAAATCTGCCACTTTACCAACTTTAATGCTACCTACTTTATCATCAATGTGTAACATTTTAGCAGGGTTAAGTGTTATTAATTTCAGAGCTTGAATTTCTGATAGCTTGCCGTATTTAATAGACTTTGCAGCTTCTTGATTTAAGCGTCGTCCCATTTCAGCATCATCGCTGTTAATAGCAGTATTCACACCGACTTTAGTCAGCATAGCAGCATTATAAGGAATGGCATCCATTACTTCTAATTTATATGCCCACCAATCTGAAAACGTAGAAGCATTGGCGCCATGAGCTTTCATTTTATCTGCTACTTTATAGCCTTCTAAAATATGAGTAAACGTATTCACTTTAAACTTCATGCTATCCGCTACATGCATTAACATCAATACTTCGCTTTGAATGTAACTGTGACAGGTTATAAAACGTTTACCATCAAGAATTTCGGCGATGGCATCCAAATCCAAATCGCGACGAGGAGAAGCTATTTTATTTTTTTCAATTTCTTTTGGAGAGAGTTTTCCAAAATCTTCCATCGCTTTTTTATAGGCTTTAGCTCTTGTAAAATAGTCGTAATAAAATTGTTCTACTCCCATGCGTGTTTGCGGAAACCTTGCTACATCAGGATTTAAACCGTTCGAATGTTTTACATTTTCTCCTAAGGCAAATTTAATAAAGCCATCTGCTTTTTCGTATTTGAACTCATCAGGGTTTTTTCCCCAACGTAATTTAATCAAACAGCTTTGTCCACCAATAGGATTAGCCGAACCGTGCAATAATTGAGCGGTTGTAACGCCACCTGCTAATTGTCTGTAAATATTAATGTCGTCAGGATTTATCACATCGCACATACGAACCTCAGCACTACTTGCATCTGCTCCTTCGTTTACACTAAATAATGCAATGTGCGAGTGCTCATCAATAATTCCAGGCGTTAAGTGCATCCCTTTGCCATCAATGATTTTGGCGAATGCTAATTGTGGCGCATCAATATTAGGAGCTATACGCACTATTTTTCCTTCTGTAATATAAACATCATACTCTTTTAAAATAGAATCAGATTCGTTAGTCCAAACAGTAACATTCTTAATTAAAATCGCATCATATCTGTTTTTAAATTTACGCCAAGTATCATTTATAAGTCCAACGCTTTCTGCTTCTGGCTCGCCATAGGCTGTAAACGGATAAGTCACTTTACCTATATCCAATTTTGATTTTGCAATAACTACTTTCGGTTTAGTTGTATCGGCAATTTGTAATTGCGTCATGGTGAAATTGATCCACGCTCCATCGGCATATTGTCCCGTTCCTCTAAATAACTTAGCAGACTCGTCATAATTACCTGATAAACGAAGCACTAACGACGTATCATAAGGAAAACTTAACGTCAGTAAATTATTTTTGAATTGCACATTTGCCTTTGCTTTTGCACTATCTTTTAAATACACTAAACCCGCATAATTATCTTGATCCTTAGTAACCTCTATTTTGTATGTATTTTTATCTACCGCTAATTGATACGTGCCTTTAATGTCAGGTATAGATAAATCGCTGTATACATGCTTGATGCCATTACTCCACGTTTCATAAATGATGGCATCCTCTTCAAAAATATCTTTAGATGCAATGAAAAAATTAGCATACATTCCTTGTTTTAAGGATCCAATTTTATCTTGAACATCAATAAAATTTGCAGGATTAAAGGTTAACGCTTTTAAAGCTGTTTTTTCTGAAAGACCATATTTAACAGCCTTTCGCAAGTTTTTTAAAAAATCAGATTTGTTTTTTAAATCTGCACTCGTAATACAAAATTGCACATGGTTTTTTTCGAGCATGGCTAAATTCACAGGCGCCATTTCCCAATGTTTTAAATCGCCAAGCGATGCTTGCTCCGCATCATAAGGGTCTTCCACATCCAACGCTTCAGGATAATTGATAGGAATAATAAATTCCGAAAACGTATTTTGAATGTCATACAAACGCTGATACTCATTACCCCCACCCTTAATGATGTATTTTACTTTAAATTCATCACCTACTTTTTTTCCACGAATATCATTGTATTTATCACCTCCCTCAAAAATAGAGGGTAGTTCTTGTAATTTATTAAAGGCATCTAGCGTGATGTTATATTCTGTTTGCCCTTGTTTGGTTGCTGAGCTTGCCAAAGCATACCATGCCGCATCATAATAGGTTTGGCGCAATAAAGCAATCGCTCCCATTAACGACTCTGGATAATCTTGAGGAGAAGTTCCTTTGTTAAACGAATAAAATCCAGCGGCTTTATCTTTTAAAATACTTTCATTTTCTTTGGCATTAGCTAAAAAAACCAATGCACCACTTCCTCTCACAATGCCGTCTTTACTAGCAGTTAATACAGTTGCGAATCCTTGCTTACGAAGTTCATCGGCTTTCGCCTGATTGTGTGAAAATACTTTTTGAGCTTCTACTTCACTTTTTATAGCTTGATTCCAACCATAGGCCCCTTTTTTAGATATATCATTAGAGTTTGTTTTTTTTACTTCAGGCATACCATAATCACTGTACAAATCAATAAACGCAGGGTAAATATGCTTACCTTTCAAATCCACGTTAATTGCTTCTTTTGGAGCTTCTAACTTTTCGCCAAAGCGAATAACTTTGCCATCTTGTACCAATAAAGAAGCATTTATAACCGTTACATCGGCGTCCACGTGCAGTGTGCAATTAGTAAAAGCATATAAGCTATGTGTGATATTAGGCGCGCCATTATTAGGGAAAGTGGATTGAGCGTTTACTGCCCATGTAACCATCATTAAAATAAATAAGAAAATAATTTTTTGCATACGTAAAATATTAGTCAAACAAATATAACATTATCGTGTATGTATAAAAATCTGAATAGGTATTTTATTTAAGAGTCTGTTTAAATTTATATTGTAATAATTGTTATAATGTGTTTTTGAGCGAAAGAAGGCAAATTTTGCAGAGATAGTTTGTTACTATCTCGAAAAATTTAACGAATTTGTAGCCAAAAAGACACATAACAAAATTATTAGATAAATTTTAAACAGGCTCTAATGATAAATTGTTAATTTTGAGAAACAAATTTTAAATCTCTATGGCAACAGGCATGCTTCATTCGCACACGTTATTCGTGGTATTATTTACATTAATCTATTTAATAAAAACTATTTTATTACTAAGTGATAAAGATGATCTTTTAGAAAAGTTTAAGAAAAAAACAAAAGTGCTTGAAATGATTGTCAGCTTTGGTTTTTTAGCAACCGGCATTTATTTAATGACTCGCTTGCCAGAAATAAATATATTTTTAATTATTAAAATCGGATTAGTATTAGCTTCTATTCCATTAGCAGTAGTAGGTTATAAAAAGAAAAACAAAGTATTAGCAACCTTCTCTTTTTTCTTAATCATCGTTGCATTTGGGTTAGCGCAAAAAGCAAAAAATGAAAAAGCAGGTGATAAAATTATTGCTGTAAATGGTAAAGAAATTTTTGAAGAAAAATGTACACTTTGCCACGGAAGTAACGGAAAACTAGGCATGAGCGGAGCTAAAGATTTATCAGCAACTACTTTAGATCATCAAAATATTGTTACTATTATTTCTGAAGGTAAAAACACGATGGCTTCATACAAAGCAGTATTATCTCCTGAACAAATTGAAGCGGTTGCCAATTATATAGAATCTGATTTAAAAGGGAAATAATTTACATTGAAACCAGACGCACACTCTACCGAAATTATTACGCCAACAGCTGTGTTGATTGGTGTTATCAATAAACAACAAAACGAAGCATTAGCATTTGAATACCTTCACGAATTGGCTTTTTTGGCTGAAACGTATGGTGTAATTACTAAAAAAACGTTTACTCAAAAATTAGAACGGGCTGATAAGGCCACGTTTATTGGTAAAGGTAAATTAGCTGAGGTAAAAGCATACATCATTGAACATCATATTGATGTTGTGATTTTTGATGATGAATTAACACCCTCTCAACAACGGAACTTGGAAGCAGAGTTAGGTAAAAAAATATTAGATAGAACCAATCTTATTTTAGAAATATTTTCGCAACGTGCGCAAACTGCACACGCCCGAACACAAGTTGAATTAGCGAGACTAAAATATTTATTGCCACGTCTTACAGGTATGTGGACTCACTTGGAGCGTCAGCGTGGTGGCACAGGAACACGCGGTGGGGCAGGTGAAAAAGAAATTGAAACAGACAGACGAATTGCACGTGATAAAATTGCTCAACTTCAAGATGACTTAAGAATCATTGATAAACAAATGGCAACGCAACGTAAAAACCGTGGTGAGTTTGTTCGTGTAGCATTAGTGGGTTATACCAATGTAGGGAAATCTACTATCATGAATTTGATTAGCAAAAGTGAAGTATTTGCCGAAAATAAATTATTTGCAACCCTAGATACCACTGTTAGAAAAGTGACTATTGATAATTTGTTTTTCTTATTGTGTGATACCGTTGGGTTTATCAGAAAACTACCCACTCAATTGGTAGAAAGCTTCAAGAGCACGCTAGATGAGGTTCGCGAGGCTGACTTATTATTACATGTGGTTGATATTTCTCATCCTAATTTTGAAGATCATATCAATGTGGTTCGTCAAACATTAATTGATATTGGTGCTGGCGACAAAAAAACCATTTTGATTTTCAATAAAATTGATGCGTTTACTTATGTAAAAAAAGATGAAGACGATTTAACACCAGTTACCAGAGAAAATTTATCGTTGGATGAATTGAAAAAAACATGGATGAGCAACCTCAACGAAACGCCTTTGTTTATTAGTGCTCAGAAAAAAGAAAACATCGTTGAACTTAAAAAAACAATTTACGACGCTGCAAAAGCGATTCACATAGTTCGCTTTCCGTACAATAATTTATTTTATTAATTGCTTATTTGTCAAACATTGAATTTCCATCAAGCTGATGAGAAAAATCAAATTTTACAAGTAAAGCATTAATGCTTTGTCTAAAAACATTACTCATGCCGTCTAAAGCATAATATACTTTATCACCTTTGCTAATCACGCCTTGAAGCTGGTTTTTTATAATTAAACTAGAAGATAACCTATTACAGCTTAAACAAATGTTTATGTAAGCAATAGGTTTTTTATTATAATAATAAACAACTCCTAAATGTGGTTCAAAACAAGATGCAGTCGTCCCCCCATAAGATTCTTTTTTTCCTATGAGTTTTGTAAAATTATCTCCTGTTATCTTGTCAAGTTTAACTGATTTGATTACACTATAAGAAAGCTTATCATCATTCTGAATAATTGTAATAATCTCGTCTTCAGGGTTTCCTCCGAAATCATAAAAAACTATACTATCAAACTTTAATTTTAAAAATGGGTTATTTGCTTTTTGCCCAAAAGTAACGTTGGAAGACAAGATAATTAATATGATGTATATGCTTTTATTCAATTTTATATAACAACTTTCAGAAATTACTTTTATTAATATATGTTTTGAAAAAGTCTAATCTACTTTTTCGATGATCATTCCAAAATCCATAATCAATGGTAAGGGATTCATGCGCATACCTTGTTCAAAGGTAAATGTATATTTTCCAGTAGCAGGGAACATGACGTTTTGTTTGATAGGAATTTTATTATCCCAAATATCTCCAGCGCCATCACCTTGCCATTCGCCCTTTTTATTGGCTAACACACACTCTAAGGTATCAACTGATTTTTTACCATCGGGATAAGTAGTAGTTAAAAACACAAATAAATTACTAAAAGGATACGAATCTGCATGTCTTACCGTTAAAAAAATATTGTGGTATGGCTTGTTGTCTTTAACATCTACTTCAAACGTTAGTTTATTGTCTGTTTTCCAGCCCTCTTCGGGCAACGAAGTATATTTACTAAGTAGCACATTTTTTCCACAACTTATCATTAATAAGGATAGCGTAATAAAAACAACGAGCGATAAAACGTTATGCTTGAGGCGGGTTATCATTTTTTGGTTTTGGTTTGTGGTTGTGAACTGGTTTTTTATGTTGTGGTTTTGGTTGCTCATTGTTTCCATTACTTGGTTTTGGTGGATGATTATGAACTGGTTTTTTATGCTGTGGCTTAGCTTGCTCGTTACCAGCATTATTAGGCCTTGGAGGATGATTATGAACTGGCTTTTTGTGTTGCGGTGGATTTGGATTCGATTCCTGTTGTGGCTTAACTGTTCTTTCTTCACCAGGCGTTGCATTGGCCGAAGCGGGCTTTGGATTTGGTTTACGATTATTGTTATGGTTTTTCGATTTATGCTGTGGTTTCTTCTTCGTGTCAAAACGCGTTAACGAATCTTGCCCCACTACATTTTCATAATCCGGTAGTTTTGCTTCTGCAATTTCTTTATATAATTTAGCTTCTAATAAATCTGCTGGTTTAATGTTTTCAGCATTCAGTTTAAAAATTTCCTTCGTACGTGCGATGGTCAATGGAATAAATACATCCGGCTCAGAGGTATAACTCCACCATATCACACGTTTAAAAATATCGGTCTTTTGGTGGAATGCAAATCCTTTTTCTGTAGCCAAACGACGGTTGTCGATTTCCGGAAATTCTTTCAACGCATCTAAATAACTATCCAATTCGTAATTCAAACAACATTTCAATTTACCACATTGTCCCGCTAATTTCAAGGGATTTAATGATAATTGTTGGTAACGAGCAGCTGATGTAGAAACGGTTCTGAAATCATTTAACCAAGTAGAACAACATAGCTCTCTTCCACAGGAGCCAATAGCGCCGAGCCTTGCAGCTTCTTGTCTGGCACCAATTTGTTTCATTTCAATACGCACTTTAAACTCGTCGGCTAATACTTTAATGAGCTCTCTAAAATCAACACGACCATCAGCAGTATAGTAAAACACCGCTTTACTTTTATCGCCTTGAAATTCAACATCAGAAATTTTCATTTGTAATCCAAGCTTAAGCGCCAATGTGCGAGCCTTAAACATGGTATCAACTTCTAATTTTTGTGCTTCGCGCCATTTATCAATGTCTTGTTGTTTGGCTTTACGGTATATTTTTTTAATATCCGTACTGTCATAATCCATTGCTTTTTTCTTCAATTGCAAACGCACCAATTCTCCTGTGATGGAAACTACGCCAATATCATGGCCTGGAGATGATTCTGTTGCTACAATATCGCCCACGTTTAACGTTAAATTATTGACGTTGCGGTAAAACTCCTTACGTGAATTTTTAAATCTAATTTCAACCACATCGCAAGGTTCTTGACCTTCGGGCAAACGCATGTTCCCCAACCAATCAAACACATTTAATTTATTACAACCGCCACCCGTTCCGCACGAGCCGTTGTTGTTGCATCCTTTCGGAATGCCGGGTGTAGTATTATCGCTCCCTGTGGAGCAGCTTGTACAAGACATATCAGTATATTTTATATAAAAAACTCAATTCTAAATTTCTAAAAATGAGTTGCATAAATATAGTTATTTATTTTATAGTAAATTTTTGACGGTTTTAAGATTTATACACGAGTGATATGTTATATTTAACGTCATACTTCACAAAACAAAATGCCAACGAATGTGTTGGCCATAAAAACACACAGATGATTGCATTTATTACAGGCGCCACTTCAGGCATAGGAAAATCAACTGCGATAGAATTCGCCAAACATGGCTACGACCTAATTATTACTGGACGCAGACAAGAACGTTTAACTGAATTTAAAGCTGAATTAGAAACGACGTATTCTATTAAAGTAGTTGATTTATGTTTTGATGTACGAGGCGAAGCGCAAGTAAATTCAGCCGTTGATGGTTTATCGGACGATTTTAAACGCATTGATGTATTGGTTAATAATGCAGGATTAGCGGCTGGCTTATCAAGTTTTCAGGATGGAACTATAAATAACTGGGAACGCATGATAGACACTAATATCAAGGGATTACTTTATGTTAGCAAACGTATTGCTAATCTCATGATCGCCAACAAAAAAGGACATATTATCAATGTAGGTTCAATTGCTGGAAAAGAAGTGTACGCTAATGGCAATGTATACTGTGCTACCAAACATGCGGTAGATGCTTTAAATAAAGGAATGCGTATTGATTTATTACCTCACGGCATTAAAGTATCAGCTGTAAATCCAGGCATGGTAGAAACCGAATTTAGCATTGTTCGTTTTGATGGAGACGAAGAGCGTGCTAAAAAAGTATATGAAAACATCGTT
>JANYGR010000103.1 GCA_025359355.1 Bacteroidota bacterium
GAGTTTTATAAATTAGGTTGCTCGTTTAATGTATTTAATTCCGATAATCAAACATGGGTGAGCCTTTCGGGCTTAAGTGAAAATTTTGATAAAGCAACTAAACTATTTGAAAGTTTATTTACAGATCCTAAAATTGATTCAACTACACTTAAAAATTTAGAATCGGATATTCTTAAAAAACGCAGCGATGCTAAGCAAGACAAAAGAACCATTTTACAAAAAATGATGGTAAGTTATGCTAAATATGGTGCTAATAATCCAGCAACGCATATTTTATCTGAAGAAGAATTAGCTAAATTACAACCTAGTCAGATTTCTAGTTTAATAAAATCATTAATGACATTTGAACATAAGATTTTATACTATGGTCCAAAATTAATTGGAGATGTAAAAGAATCTTTAAACAATTACCATACTGTGCCAACTACTGGATTAAAGCCTGTTCCCGCAGAAGCTAACTTCGTAATGCAACCGTTTAACAATACTGTTTATGTAGTTGACTATGATATGAAACAAGCTGAGATTGTTATCTTAACAGAGGGCGAAAAATACCAAGCTTCAACCGTGCCACTTATTACTATGTATAACGAATATTTTGGTGGAGGAATGAGTTCAGTTGTATTCCAGGATTTAAGAGAATCTAAAGCCTTGGCTTATTCTTGTTATTCGGTTTACCGTACGCCTCGTGATCCAAAACTACCTTACTATAACTTCTCATACATTGGTTCGCAGGCGGATAAATTACCTGAAGCTATTGCAGGAATGTCGAACCTATTAAACGGCATGCCTAAATCGGATATTGCGTTTGGTGCAGCTAAAGAAGCCATTTTACAAAACATCAATACTGAACGCATTAATAAAGCCGATATATTATTTGATTATATCAATGCTCAAAAATTTGGTTTAAAAACAGATATTCGTAAAGATGTATACAGTAAAGTATCAAAAATGACATTCACAGATGTGAAGACATTTCAAGATGCGCAGATCAAAAATAAACCAGCCTCTATTTTAATTTTAGGAAAAAAAGAATTACTTGATATTAAAACTCTTGAAAAATACGGGTCTGTAAAGTACCTGACATTAAAAGATGTATTTGGATATTAATAGATAACTTCACAAAAAAACGCCTAACAGTTGAATCTGTTAGGCGTTTTTTTGTGATAAAATTTTACCAAATAAATTCTATGATTTGTTTTATATCAGGATGTAAACTTTTTGCAACTGGACAAGTATAAGCTGCATGCTCATATATCTTTTTTTCTTTATCAGTATAAGCCAGTTTAGGAAAAATAAGTTTAACATGCACTTCTCCAATACGGCGTGGTTCGGCATACATAATCTTTGTTATTTCAGCTATCGTTCCGTCAACAGGAGTAATACCTTCTTTCATGGCTACTATTCCCATAATCGAAATCATACAACTACCTAAAGCCGTAGCTACTAAATCTGTTGGAGAAAACGCTTCCCCTTTACCGTGGTTGTCTTTTGGCGCATCTGTATAAATTACAGTATTGGATTGAAGGTGAGTAGCCTCTGTTCTTAATTCGCCTTTATAAATAATGTTACTTGTCATGATATTGTTATGTATTTAATTAAGTAAATATATCGTTTTATTATAATCGTTCTTAAAGTTAAATATTTCGTTTTGGTGGCTCCCAAGCACTTTCGTGAGATGCACCAATAAATTTAAAGTAACCCATTAGTAACGCTAAATTCATGAGTATAAAATGTCCCAACGAATTTATTAATGGCAATTTTATTTTCGCCTTTTCCAATAAGATGGTTAAAAATGGCAGTAAAATCAGTAAGCTGTACATGATGAGTACCCAATTAAAAAATGGACAATACTTGCTAATTCCTATTGCTGCAATAAAAGAAAATACAATAGCAAATGGAGTTAACCAGCGACATACTTTATGCGAAAAAAACGCAAACCCAAAATCCTTGTAAATAGGAAACAACAGATACTTATAATATTTTAAGTTCCTAAAATTGCCTAAAGAAATTCTGATCTTACGTTTGAATTCTATTAGAGGTGCATCATTCACGTCCTCATAACATAAGGCTTCTGGCTCAAATAATACTTTACCCTTTTTTGAAATAACATCAAGTGTAATAAAGAAATCGTCCATTAAAAATCCATCAGGTACTTTTACAAAATTTTCTTTTTTGATAGCATAACAACCTCCTTCTACCCCAACAATAAAGCCATAAACAAGACTCTCGTTATATTTTAATTGATTTTCAAAATTCATATAGAATATTTCTTGACTAGAAATACCTTCATTTTTTGGAGAAAATTTTAAAATATTTCCACAAACCATATCTGCGTCTTTCGCTATTAGATTATAAACTAAAGCCTTCATCGTATTAGGCTCAAAAAACACATTGGCATCTGTAAATACTAAATGCTGTGTGGTTGTTAAATCAACTAACTCATTGATAATTTTAAGTTTTCCGTGACGCGTTGTTTTTTTTATTAATTTGATACAAGAATATTTAGCAATATACTCTTCAATAATAGCATTTGTTCGGTCTGAAGAATGATCTGAACCAATCAGTATGTTTAATTTATCTTTAGGATAATCAGAATGAATTAATGATTCTAATTTTTTATTAATGACTGACTCTTCGTTAAATACCGAAAAAACAATGGTTACGGAAGGCCAATCAACTATTACTGAATAATTATTTTTTTCTACTATTATTCTATTAGCTTTTTGTTTCATTAGCCACGGAAAAATAACGTAGCTATAAATAGGAACGAACAAGCATACTATAAAAAATATCAGAAAAAAATAACTCATTTAAAATTTCAGTTAGTGCTTGCAAATAAATATCGTGTAAGATAAGAAAATTCTAAGTTCGAGGCTTGCGAAGGCTTAAACAATGGGAGTTTGCTGCTTGTACTGAGCGAAGTCGAAGTATAGCAAACGACCATTTTTAAGACAAGTATAACGATGAAATTAGAGTTTTCTTGCTTGACACTAGTTAACAGAATAATCTTTCACAATATGATAAAGTGTATCTCTTTCTACAGGTGTTCGTTTTACTTGCGTTATCAAATCTACTAATTGCTGAGTCGTCAATTTTGGCGTTTGTTCTTCGGCGCCAGCCATGCTATAAATTTTAGTAGTATCGTCAATTGTTCCATCAATATCATCAACACCAAAATTAAGCGATAACTGAGCCGTACTTCTACCGATCATTGCCCAGTAAGCTTTGATATGGTCAAAATTATCTAAGTAAATTCTACTAATGGCATAATTACGCAAATCCTCTATTACGCTTACTTCTGGCACATCGGACATGTCATTATTTCCATTTCTAAATTTCAATGGAATAAATGCATTAAAACCTTTTGTTTTGTCTTGCAGTTGACGTAATCTTTCAAGGTGATCTACTCTGTTTTCAAAGCTTTCAATATGCCCATATAACATAGTTGCATTCGATTGCATTCCCAGTCCATGCCATATTTCATGAATACTTAACCATTCTTCCGCACTACATTTTCCACCTGCAATTTTATCTCTTATCTCTTTGTCAAAAATTTCGGCGCCACCACCAGGCATCGAATCTAAGCCTGATTCCTTCAATAGTTTCATCCCTTCAGTATAAGTCACTTTTGCTTTTTTAAAAATGTAGTGGCACTCAACAGGTGTTAAAGCTTTTACATGTAATTCTGGTCGATGTTTTTTAATTTCAGAAAACAACGTTGTATAAAATGCCAAATCTTGTTTAGGAATGACGCCACCTGTAATATGAACTTCAGTCACTTCTTGACCATCGTACTTTTTAATAATATCCATCATTTGCTCGATAGATAATTCCCAACCTTCTTCTCGTTGTTTAATAAGGCGAGAATAGGCACAAAACGAGCAAGTGTATACACAAATATTTGTAGGCTCTACATGAAAATTACGATTAAAAAAAACATAATTATTGTTTTTCTGCTCTCTGATATAGTTTGCTAATGCACCTAAATACGATAAATTGGCGTGTTTATATAAATACACACCTTCGTTAAAACTAATACGCTCTTGATTAAAAACTTTAGTGGCTATCGTTTTTAATTCGGGTGTAAGCGCATGAGATGCTAAAATAAGTTCTTGTGGATTTTCCATAATCATAGGGTAAAATTACAATTATTTAAATCTTATCTTCTAATAATTAGCCTTTTTCCCAATCTTTTTATAATAATCCACTATCTCTTTATATGGGCCATATTTATGCTGAATTTCTGAAAATGAATCTAAATACGGTCCTTTATCATAGTCAATTGGCTTATGTTGTAAACTAGCATAATCATTTTTAGTAGCTGGCTGTGGGCGTTTGTGTATGGTGTCATTATTAATAAAAGCAACCACATCATAAGCTTCTTCGATAGTTAATCTAGGGTTTTCATAGGTAGCAATCTTATAAGGCATATTAGCATAAACAAATGGAGCCATTTTAATTAATCGGTGGACACTGCTCCCAGATTGGTAACTTTTATCACCCCATAACGGCGGGTATTCATAACAAACATTATCTAATCTCATTTTCCCTTCACCATTAGCTCCATGACAACTTAAACATTCTCTTTTGTAAACTAATTCCCCTTTTAAAGGGTCAGCAGCTCTATCAGGAAAATCTAATTTAACAGGACCATCACCTTTTACACGACCATTAACTGGAACTTTTTCGCCCAACCACTTAATATAACTAATCATGGCAATCATTTCTTTACTATTTAATGGTAAATGTTTCCCATTATGTGGTCTTTCGATACAATTATTTACACGGTCTGAAAGAGACAAAATTTTATTTTCTCGAGCGCGATATTGAGGATAACGTGCATGAGTACTATAAAAATTAAAAGCGTAGGGCTTTGTCCCCGCATCTTGATGACAATTTGTACAATTCATTTTATTTCCTAAATACTTTCCCACTTTACCTTCTGGTCCAATATAAAAAGAAGTATTTACGATTAAATCTCTTCCATATCTAACCATTTCGCCAAATTCATCGTGGGGAATTGTACTTGTATCTGGCACAATCCATAGCTCTTCTTCGGAAACAACAGAATCCTTTTTCGTTTGATTTTCTGCAGTATTTATAGTTTCTTTGTTATTATTACAAGAGGTTAACACAATCATAGCAATGACAAAACAAATAGAAATTGGAATATCTTTTTTTCTCATTATTTTTTTAGATATTAATATTAGTGCTCAATATTTACCCAAAGATGGCTCAAAATTAAATTACAATCAAATTTATTTTGAATGCCCGAAAATAAAAAATGCTGTTTCATATAAAATTTATTTAGCTTATGATTCTGCTGAAAATAAACAAGATTTTGCGACTTTTTTAATAAAATCTAAAATTAGTAACACATTTATCACTAAAATTGATGGGTTAAGTTTTGGAAAAAAATATAAATGGTTCGTAGAAACTCTTCTGAAAAATAAAGAAATTTTAAAAAGTGATATTCATTATTTTTCATTGTATGAATGCCCCTATTCAGATACAACCAAATATAAGTTTAAACAATACTACTCCAGTAATTCCCAGATTGAAAATGGGATTATTTGGCTAGATCAAATACATTGCGCTATTAATAGGGATTTAGAAGTTGTTTGGTTTTTGGCCCCAATAATTGATGATTTTACAGAGGATAAGCAAGTTAGAGATTTTAGAGTTTATCGCGATGGTACAATTAGTTTTATAGCTAATGAAGATGCTTATCATATAACTAAAGATCTAAATATCATTTGGAAGGCGCCGAATCAAGGGAAAATATCAGGTGAAAAAAAAGAAAATTACCATCATAGTTTTGAAAAATTAGAAAATGGTAATTATATAATATTGGGAAATCAATACATTGAATTAGAAACAATAGATCCAAAAGATAGCCTAAGTAAAAAAATTGAGTTTACAACAATAATTGAATACAACATAACTAATGAAATAGTGTGGAGTTGGAAATCAATTGATAATATGCCATTAGATTTATTATCAAATTCTGAATCAAATTCAATATATAATACGCACTGTAACTCTTTAAGTGTTTCCAAAAACGGAAAAAAAATATTATTAGGTTTTAGAGATATAAGTCGAATAATTGAAATTGAAAAAGCTTCAGGGAAAATTATTAGATCAATGGGAAAAAAACTAAACAAAACAGACACTTTAGTTTTTGAAACTGATTTATTTAAATTTCCACATAACGCAAAATATATATCAGATAATGTAATTTCAATTTTAAACAATAACGATCCTAAAAATGGAGCAATTTCATCTTTGGATTTTTACACTTTTCCTCAAAACAAAAAACAAACTTTAAAAAGGATTTTTTATTTCAAATTTGATTTTGATAAAATTACCAACGGCAAATCTACGAAGCTCGGGAACGCTCAATTTTTATCAAATAAAAACATTTTAATTAATCAAGGAGCTGCAAATCGAATAGTAGAAATTAATTCTAAAACAAAAGCTCCATTATGGGACGTTTATATAACAAAAAAGTATCCAAATAGTGGATGGAATATTTTTCCTATTTATAGGGTCTTTTTTACCAACACATTATAGATATATAATTGACTGATTATCAGGTGTTAATATTTTCATAATATTGTTTTTTTGTAAAAAAAATATTATATTTGCGTTAAATAATTAAAAATAAAAAAATGAAAAAAATCTACTTAATGGCTCTAACAGTTGCGTGTTCGCTATCTGTTAATTCTCAGTCAAAACTACAAATTAAAAATTCGAACAGTCGTAACTCTAACGTTGAAGCATCTTCTAATGCCGCTGAAAGAAGCGGAGGTGTAAATTCTGTTCAACAAATATATGGTACTCTTGTCTGTAACACCCAATATACTGCAGGTACTACTATGAATTTGGTATTTAGTTTTACTCAAATAACCAATAATGATGAGTATATTGATATGTTTTCTATGACTTTCCCAACTGGTATTACTCCAACAGGTTTAGCAAATACTTCAAATCCATTTCCTACTGCTGCTACGGGGTCACCTTCTACTACAGCAACTTTAAATCCTATTTCTGGTCAAACAATTTCATGGGGTGCAGCTATTGCGAGTGGATTTGGTGCAATTCATACCGATTTAGGAGTTGCCGTAACATTTACAGTTAACGTAATAGTAGCCCCAGGCACAACAGGTAACAAAACTGTTAACTATACAGCAACAGGCGATACATATACTACAGCTGCCAACCCAACTTCTGGAAATTTAGTAGGAACTGCTACAATTTATCCTGTTGGAGCCGCGGTAGTTGATATGAAAACTAAATTTGTTCAACCAACTGGCATTACACAATTAAATAATTGTGCATTAGGTACACAATCTGTTGTAGCTCGTGTAATAAATAAGGGAACTACAGCTCAATCTAACATTAAAGCTAATTATAGCATTAATGGTGTTGCTTCTACATCAATATCTATTCCTGGTCCTATTGCAGCTGGAGATTCAGTTACTTTTTCTTTCCCAACTACTTATAACTTTAATGCATCAAATATGTATAGCATGAAGGCTTGGGTTTCTCAACCTTCTGATATTAATTTAACAAATGATACTGCGGCATTAACAATATCAAATTCTATTACAGTTCCTTTAACATCTACAAATTATGTAAATGGAATTGAAAGTGCTTACGATTATGGTAGTATTAACAAAACATGGATTGGAACTGGAACTAGTTTTGGTCCATCAACTGGAACTTTTCATAGTGGAACTCAAGCATTATTTTTAACAATACCTGCTGGTACCCCAACTAACACTTATGTTGCTTATAATGTATTACCTTGTACTGATGTTACTTCTGGAGAAACGTATAAAATTTCTTTTTGGGTAAAATCAAACACATCTGGTACATTAACAGTCAATGGTCAATATGGTGTTTCTACAGGCTTAGCTCAAACCGCTGCTGGTATGACAACTGTTTTAATGCCTGCAAAATCAATTACCCCTAATGCTCAAGCTAGCACTTGGACCAAAGATTCAGTTAATTTTGTTGCTTCAGCTACTGAAACTCGTTATTTTGCATTAATAGGTGGTGGTATTATCACTAATACTGTATCTAGTCAAATCAATGTGCGTTTCGATGATATAATGATTTCTAAAGTTTCGGGG
>JANYGR010000114.1 GCA_025359355.1 Bacteroidota bacterium
TTGTTTGAAACACAAAAACAGCAGGGCCTTCTAGCCAAATATTATAAAAATTATTTTCTAAAACTTTTTCAAAAGTTACATTTAAGTTACCGCCTAATGTTTTAATTAAACAATTATTTTTAGTAGTACTATTACCTGTCAATGCTGCCACTAATGCGGCTGCCGTAACGCCTGTTCCGCACGAAAGAGTTTCATCTTCAACACCTCGTTCGTATGTCCGCACAACTAATTCCTGTTCTTTTTTTTGTATAAAATTAACGTTAGTTCCCTCTACAATAAAGCGGTCATTGTACCTAATGTTTTTCCCTTCGGTATATACATCTAAGGAATCAATATCATCAACAAATTTTACATAATGTGGTGAACCTGTATTTAGATAATAATAATTTTCACCTGTTTCTATTTGCTTTACATCGTTCATTTTTAACGACACAAATTCATCTTTTATTTTCGCATCATGCAAACCATCGATAGCTATAAACTTTGCCTCTGTTTCAATAATGCCTAAACGCTTAGCAAAGGCTGTAATACAGCGACCTCCATTGCCACACATGCTACTTTCGTTGCCATCGCTGTTGTAATAAACCATTTTAAAATCCAAACCATCGGCAAGCTCTAATAACATTAAGCCGTCAGCCCCAATTCCAAATCGGCGGTTGCATAACCATTTAATTTGTTCGGTTGTTAAAATAATATCTTTATTGCGGTTATCAATCAATACAAAGTCATTGCCTGTACCTTGATATTTGTAGCAGTCTAAAATCATTGAGAAAAATTTGAAAAATAAATTAATTTATCTTGGCTAATAAATCAGTGTCGTTAACCAATTCCATTGGCTTAAATTCAGTTCCAGATGATATTTTATAAACCACATCATCATTTTTTAAATAATAATTATCATCTACTTTATAAATAGTAATGTTACTAAAATCAGATAAGCCATATAATATAACTCTATTGCGAGTCATACGATAGCCTTTGGAATTTAAAGGAGTTTTCCAAAACTCCACAAAAAATAAATTAGGGTAATCACTTGTTGTAACACCTGCTAATTGGCCAGTTAATGTATCTCGTTTAGATGAACCATCTAAATTAATCACTTTAATGTTTTTGACAGACAATAATTCTTCTTGAGCAACAGTTACTTCATCTTCTTTTAATAAGGCATCAACTTCACTATAATTAATATTTGGTGAATGTTTAGTATTAATAGAAATTTTTTTGTCAGATGTATTTTTTTGCTCTTTGTTATCAGTTGGAGCATTGATGATTGTTTGTTCAGTTACTTTTATATCATCAATGGTGGGTTTGTTAAATCTTTTAACATAATCATCTATTTTAAATATAAAAAAAGCCACACCCACCAATAATCCTATGGATACGCCGAAAACAAATGGAGGTATTTTATATTTAAAACGTAAGCTCATTTTGGAAGATTAAAATTACGTATTTTTTCGACGCAGTTAAGTTATGTTAAAAACAAATTTTGAACATAACTTTTGAATTAATTTTGCGTTATAAATCTAAATTACAATCAATCTAAATTTCAGTAACCATTTAAATTAATAGAAAAAATGAAAAAGATGATCTCAACAGCCTTTGTAGGCGCTATTGGTGGAGCTTGTGTTTTAATTGCCAATCATTTTTTATTGACACCTAATACAAGTCAAGCAACAAATTATAATCCTTATAAGGCTCCTGTACAATTAACAAGTTATTCCGGGGCATTATCAAGTGCACCTGATTTTATAGCTTCTGCCGAAAAATCAGTTAATTCGGTAGTGCATATTAAAACAATTGTAGAAAGTAATAATAATTTAGCATACGATCCCTTTCAGGAATGGTTTTTTGGAGGAAGACAACGTCAACCCAATATGATGCAAGGCAGTGGAAGTGGCGTTATTATTAGTAACGACGGATATATTGTAACTAATAATCACGTAGTGAAAGATGCATCCAAAATAGAAGTGGTGTTAAATGATAAACGTACTTATCAAGCAGAAGTAATAGGCTTGGATCCAAATACAGATTTGGCACTGTTAAAAGTGAAAGAGAAAGAGTTGCCTTTTGTTGCTTACGGTAATTCTGACGAAGTTAAAATTGGAGAATGGGTATTAGCAGTTGGTAATCCATTTAATTTGAATTCGACGGTAACGGCTGGTATTATTAGTGCTAAGGGACGTAACATTAATATTTTAGAACATAATAATACCCAAGGAGGTTTGGCACCTATCGAATCATTTTTACAAACAGATGCAGCTGTAAACCCTGGTAATAGTGGAGGAGCATTGGTAAATACTTCTGGAGAATTAGTGGGAATTAATACGGCTATTGCGTCTAACAATGGCTCGTATCAAGGTTATTCCTTTGCGATACCAGTTAATATAGTTAAAAAAGTAGTGAGCGATTTGATAGAATTTGGAACGGTTCAACGCGCCTATATAGGTTTAAGCATACAGGATATTGATGCAAAGTTCGCTGAAGAAAAACACATCAAACAATTGAAAGGTGTATACATCAATGGCTTAACAGAAGGCGGTTCGGGAGAAGAGGCAGGAATTAAAATCGGAGATATTATTACGAAGATTGAGAATGTAGAAGTTAAAACAACTTCCGAATTGCTTGAACAGATTGGTAAATTCAGACCAAGTGATAAAATAAATGTTACACTTATAAGAAATGAGAAAGAAATGACAGTATCTGCAGTATTAAAAAACAAAGAAAATAGTTTAGGGATGATTAAAAAGCCTGTCGTATATAGAACCTCTGTAAATTCCGTTGGTGCAGAATTTGAAGAATTAAGTGCTGACGATCTTTCGAGATTTAAAATAGCGTCAGGAGTTAAAATAGCAAAACTGAATGCTGGTAAACTCGCCAATGCTGGTATTAAAGAAGGGTTTATCATCACTTCCATCGATAAGAAAAAAGTAGCAACCACAAAAGATATTCAATCCTATTTAGATAATAAAACAGGTGGCGTGCTGATAGAAGGACTATATCCAAATGGAATGAGAGCTTATTATGGTTTTGGATTGTAAAAGTAGTTCATATGTAAAAGCAGCTAAAAAATCAAAAAATAAGACAGTGAACTTTTATTTATTGTGTTATAAAATGATTACATCTTAAAACGTTAAAATCGCAATCAATTAATAATCAAAACGATACAAACTTGGAAAAAGGTCTATTTTTTTCTATCTTTGTTAGCTTGTAAAACTAAATACAAAAAACCATGAGACAGCTAAAAATAACCAAATCCATAACCAACAGAGAAAGTGCATCGTTAGATAAATACTTACAAGAAATTGGTAGAGAAGAATTAATTACGGCGGAAGAAGAAGTTGTTTTAGCCAAAAAAATTAAAGATGGAGATCAAGATGCATTAGAAAAGTTAACTCGTGCAAATTTACGTTTCGTTGTTTCTGTTGCTAAACAATATCAAAATCAAGGATTAAGTTTACCCGATTTGATTAATGAAGGTAACTTAGGTTTAATTAAAGCGGCTCGTCGTTTTGATGAAACTCGTGGTTTTAAATTTATTTCTTATGCAGTTTGGTGGATTCGTCAATCGATATTACAAGCATTAGCAGAGCAATCACGTATTGTACGTTTACCTTTAAATCAAGTAGGTTCATTAAATAAAATTAATAAAGCATACTCTAAATTAGAACAAGAATTTGAGCGTGAGCCAAGTGCTGAAGAAATCGCTGAGTTGTTAGATTTGCCTATTGATAAGGTTTCCGACACAATGAAAGTTTCTGGTCGTCACGTAAGTATGGACGCTCCTTTTGCTAATGGTGAAGAAAGTTCTTTATTAGATGTATTAGTAAATCATGATTCGTTAAAAGCCGATAATGGTTTGATGATGGAATCTTTGTCAAAAGAAATTGATCGTGCTTTATCAACGTTAACTGAGAGAGAACGTGATGTGGTTAAATTATTTTTCGGAATAGGTTTAAATCATGGATTAACATTGGAAGAAATCGGAGATAAATTCGATTTAACCCGCGAACGTGTTCGTCAAATCAAAGAAAAAGCAATTCGTCGTTTACGTCATTCTTCTCGTAGCAAATTATTACAACAATACTTAGGATAGTATTTTATTTTATTATTCGTAAAAAGCAAATGCCATTTAGGTATTTGCTTTTTTGTTTAATTTAGTTGTTCGTTATTAATAAGACATTTCGATTTATGTTTTTTTTCATTTCTAAAATAATTGCATTTCTGTTATCACCTTATACCTGGCTATTTGGTGGCATTTTGTATTTACTAAAAAAATTATGGAATACACCTTATAAAAGATGGATGTTAGGTTTTACAATTTTCGCCTATGTTATTTCAAATTCATTTTTAGTGGATGAAGTAGTAAGGGCTTGGGAATATAACGACGATAATATTTATTTAAAAACCACAAAATATGATTTAGCAATTGTATTAGGAGGTATGGGACGAATCGATGAACGTCAACAACGATTTGATTTTACCTATTCAGGCGATAGATTGTTTCAAACGTTGCCATTGTATTTTCAAAAAAGGGTAGGTAAAATACTAATTACAGGCGGTTCAGGCAGCATTAGTAAGCCAAATCAACGGGAGGCCATTTATATTAAAAAGTATTTAAAATCTATTTCTGTTCCAGACAGTAATATTATTATTGAAAATAATTCAAAAAACACATACGAAAATGCTGTATTTACTAAACATATACTAGATAGTCTGGAATTTAAAGGTTCGATATTATTGGTGACATCGTCATTTCACATGCGACGTTCACTAGCTATTTTTAATAAAGCAGGTTACAAAAATGTGACACCTTATGTTACAAATAAAATTTCAGGTTTACGAAAATATGAAATTGATCATTGCTTAATTCCAAATGTGGAAGCTGTTGAAACACTAAACATCATACTTCATGAAATGTTTGGCTACATGACTTATAAAGCCAAAGGCTATTTGTAAACCTACATGTCTATTATATAATAGAGTATTCATTGTTAAGTAAACTTAATGATAAGTTTACATCTGCTTTAGTAGATTCGTAGGTATAGAAATTTATATTATGGCAATTACAATTAAACAACTTTTAGATAAAAACAAAAAATCATTTGATAATCACTGTTTTATTGAATCGATAAATCTTTCTTATATTCTTATTAATAAAGCGTTGAAGCAAATTGTTAAAGATGAGTTAAATCAAGAAGTAATTGAGCAAAAAATAAAAACATCAAATTTAATAAACCATATAAAAAAAGAATTTGTTGCTAACCCCGCTTTAAAAAGTAAATTATCAAAAAAAGTAGTGAAAGACATTGAGCTCTTTATCAAGCTATACAAAGCGATTGGTAAAGAGTTGAAGTATCAATATCCTGAAAAAAAGATTACTGAAACCGCACAACTTGGTATTAATTGCATAGTAATACTAAATACAAGTTTAGTGAAAATTAAAAACAATGCGGTTGATTAGGTACTATATTATTTAATTTATATTCGACGAAAAAACAATCCTATTCTTTAGATTTAAATATTTAAAAGACGAGGCTTATTTTTTGTCAAATATAGATTAGTGCTTCTTGTTCTTTGGTAATGATATGCTAATATAGAGATACCGCCAAGTTAATTTTGGGCAACGATATTTGCAACATGAAAATGGCATCTATGTTGCAACCTATTATAACAGAACACGAAAATAGTTTATTATACGCTCAAACCATTCAAAATGGTTTATTACCTAAGACTAGACATTTCGAGAAGTTTTTCAAAAACCATTTTGTCCTCTATAAACCTCAAGATAAAATTGGAGGAGATTTTTATTGGTTAACTAAAAAAGACGACATCATTTTTTTTGCATTAGCGGATTGTACTGGACATGGCATATCTGGGGCTATGTTATCTGTATTGGGAATAAGTTTATTGAATTATGTCATTCAAAAAAACTTTGATAACGTTGGTGATTATTTAACGGAGTTAGATAAAAAATGGATAGAAACATTTAATAATGAAATAACGGATTCTCATTATAATAATGATTGGCTTGAAATTACATTGATCTCATTTAATACTCAAACACGTGAATTCCAATATTCATGCGGTGGTGGTGAGTTCGCTATCCATCAAAATAAAAGCATTCAAATCTATAAAGGAAATAGTTACCCTATTGGAGGATGGCAAATCGAAAAGAATAGAACATTTGATACCTATAAATTAACATTAGAAGAAAAAGCAAAGTTGTATTTTTTCTCTGATGGCATTAAACATCAATTTGATTCAACGAATAAAAAAAAATTTAGCCGCAAGAGATTGCTAAATGTGATAGATCATTATCATACATTTTCTATGGAGCATCAACAAGATTTGTTTGAATTTGTATTAAATACTTGGCAAGAGGATATCAAACAAACAGATGATATATCTTTAATAGGTATAGAGTTCTAATTTTCAATGTTAAATTAATATTAAATAATCTAATTCATGGACGTAATATTTTTAATGTTAAGTTAATATAAACTTGATGTAAACCTTAAGTAGCCATCGTTTTTTTGTACCTCATAATTTAAGACCATGTTCAGAAAAATTACAATCATTATTTCAATAATAACGCTTACATCGTTAATCTCTAAGGCTCAAACAGGAAAAATTTCAGGAAAAATTATTGATGCAACTACAGGTGAAACTTTACCAGGAGCTACGGCTGTAATAGAAGGAACAACTAAAGGCGCAGCGGCTGATTTTGATGGTAATTTTACGTTAAACAATCTTTCGGCAGGTACATATACATTAGTCATAAGCTATATCACGTATGAAACAAAAAAAATTGCCGGTGTAAAAGTCAAGGAAAATGATGTAACGGTTTTAAATTTAACACTCAGTCAATCAAGCGCTGCTACAATGAGTGTGGTTGAAATTTCGGCAGAAATGAATAAAGAAAATACCAATACCTTATTAGTTCTTCAAAAAAATAATGCAAGTGTGAGTGACGGTATATCTTCCGAAGCCATTAAAAAAACGCCTGATAGAAGTACGAGTGACGTCATCAAACGTATTAGTGGCGCAACTATTCAAGATAATAAGTTTGCTATTATCAGAGGAATGAGTGATCGTTATAATGCAGCATTTATAAATGGTGCACCCTTGCCAAGTTCTGAAAGCGATAAAAAAGCCTTTTCATTTGATATTTTTCCGGCTTCTATTTTAGATAATATTACGATATTAAAAACGGCAACACCTGATTTAACGGGTGAATTTGCAGGCGGTGTTATACAAATTAATACGAAGAGCATTCCTGAAAAAAATACACAAAGCATTTCTATAGGTGCTGGTTATAATGCCCAAACGACTTTTAAAGATTTTATAACCTATAAAGGTGGTAAAACAGATTGGTTAGGTGTAGATGATGGCACACGAGCTCTACCTGGAGCTTACCCAAATCCGGCATTTACGACGGATAAAAATCAACAAATAGCGGATGCCAAATTATTTAATTATGATTGGACTTTACAAACTAAAAAAGCATTACCAAATATGAATTTTCAATATGCTTTAGCGAATGTTGGTAAGGTTTTTAAAAAAGATTTTGGCAGCGTGTTTGCTCTCACATACAACAGTACAACAAATACAACGTTTACAAAAAGAAGAACTTTTGAAGAGCGAGGAACTGATTTCGTTAAGCTTTCAGAATATCAAGATACCACTTTTTCAAATGTAGTATTAGCAAGTGCTTTATGGAATTTATCATATAAAGTCCATCCTAATCATCAATTTGGTTTTAAAAATTTGTATAGCATTAATACAGAAGACAGAGTAATTACTCGAAAAGGCGCGGCAATAATAGAAAGTCCAACAACTTGGGAAAAATCAAGTGTAAGATGGTTTACTCAAAATAATATTTATTCAGGGCAATTAAATGGTGACCATTTTATTGAAAAAGCAAAATTAAAATTGAAGTGGGTAGCTGGATACAGTAATATCAAAAGGGAGTTACCAAACTTAAGAAGAATGACAAGAACAAAGACTACTGAATTTGAAGATGACGCTACTCCTTATACAGCTGTCATAGGGAATCAGGGTTCAGCACCAACTAGCGCTGGTTCGATGATTTTTCAAAAAACAGATGAGTCTATGAAAAGTATTAAGTATGATGTGAGTAAGGCATTTAAAATAGGTAAATCTAAGCATGAACTTCAAATTGGTGGAAGTCACATATACAGAGATAGAGTGTTTTCTGCACGTTTGTTAGGGTATAATTTTTATACAAATGGATCTAAAGTATTTAAAAATGATAGCTTGTTAACGTTAGATGATGCTAATATTTTTAACACCCAAAATATTGGATTAATAAATGGACCAGGGAAGCGTGACGGTGGTTTTATGATGGTAGAATCAACTGCCCTTACTGATAAGTATAATGCGTCTTCTATGCTACATGCAGGTTATCTGATGGCAGATTCACGTTTCTTTGAAAGTAAATTACGTTTTATTTATGGTGCTAGATTAGAATCATATAACCAAAAATTATCAACTATTATTGGCGGTGTCCCAGGAACAACTGATTCTACTGTAATAGATATTTTACCTTCTATTAATTGTGTGTATGGAATAACAGATAAAATTAATATTAGACTCGCTTATTTTAAAACAGTTGCTCGTCCTGAGTTTAGAGAATTAGCTCCTTTTAGATTTTTAGATTTTACAACCGGATTTCAGGTTCATGGTGATCCGAGTTTAAAACGATCTAAAATTGATAATTATGATATAAGATTAGAGTGGTACCCTGGAGCAGGACAAATTTTATCTGTGTCTGGATTTTATAAAAAAATAGAAAACGCCATAGAACAAGTTTTGGAAATTGGTATTCCAAATTCTACAACGTTTGCGAATTCCACTTCAGCTCAAAACATTGGTGCTGAATTAGAATACCGTTTTAAATTAAGTACCATTTTTAAAGCAGATTCTTCTAAGTTTTTATCAAACACAACATTCTTTTCCAACTTTGCTTATATTCAATCTAAGGTTGATAACACAAATTCAAATGGAGGTGAAATAAGACCATTGCAAGGTCAATCACCTTATATTGTTAATGCAGGATTACAATATTTAGATAATGAAAAAGGTTGGGGAGTAAGTGTTTCTTATAACTTAATAGGTAGACGCATTGTACTTGTTGGTTCTCCTATGGCTGATCCTAGTATATGGGAAAATCCACGCCACGTATTAGATATTCAGTTATCTAAAACATTTAAACAAAAATTTGAATTGAAATTTAATATTCGTGATTTGCTGGCTCAAAATCAAATTAGATATCAAGACTATAATAACAATGGAAAGTTAGATAAAGGATCAGAGACACAAAATCAAAATGCTATACACTCAAATCAATACGATAATATTTTTATGAATACGAAAGTATCACCTACAATTTCGTTTTCGCTTGCTTATAAATTATATTAACTAAAGTATTAACGTGTATTCAATATTAAGGCTGTGTAAACCACAGCCTTTTTTAATAACATTAAGTTAATGTAATTGTAAGCTAATGGTAAAGTTTGTTTAATGTAAAAAGAAGATGGTTAATCTAATTTTGCTGTATTAAAAATCAAAAAATAAAACAAACAAAATGAAAAAAATTTATTTATCAGCTGCAGCCTTATTAGCTGGCACAATTTTAAATGCTCAATCTCCTTTTCAATGGACTTCAACGTCATACAAAGGAGCATTTCCTGTAACAGATGGCACAACAGGGCCATCATCTAACGACTGGACAAGTGGTTGGGCAAATTGGGATCCAGAATCTACAGTTTATGGTGCGCCAACAACTACTATTACTGGTGATATTTCAGCCAATACAACTTGGAGTGGGATTGTTTACTTAAATGGATTTGTTCATGTTATTAATAACTCAGTTTTAACCATCCAGCCTGGTACTATTATTAGAGGAAAACAAACAGATGCATCTGTTACACCTGGTGTATTGGTAATTTCGAGAGGTTCTAAAATTCATGCAGTTGGAACACAAGCTCAACCCATTATTTTTACATCTATCAAAGCGGAAAATACAACGCGTGGCGCTGGTGATTGGGGTGGTGTAGTTTTGTGTGGTAATGCACGTGTAAATTTACATACACTTTCAACTCCAAAAGGTGCATTTAATGAAATGAAAGTAGAAGGCTTTGTTACTGATGAGCCTAATGGATACAGACATTTTGGAGGAAATAATGATGCGGATAATTCTGGTATCATGTCTTATTGCCGTATTGAGTTTGCGGGCGTATCATTAAATCCATCTATTTTAAATAGTGAAATTAATGGTTTAACACTTGGTGGTGTTGGTTCAGGTACTCAACTTGATCATATTCAAGTATCTTTTTCAGGAGATGATTCTTTTGAATGGTTTGGTGGAACAGTAGATAATAAATACATCATTGCATTCAGAGGTAAAGATGATGATTTTGATACTGATAATGGATTTAGTGGTCGTACACAATTTGGATTAGCTGTTAGAGATCCATATATTGCTGATGATTCAGACCCTTCTTATGAATCAAATGGATTTGAATGTGATAACAATGGAGTATCTCCATACTTAGGATTACCATTAACTAAAGCAGTTTTTTCTAATTGTACCATGGTAGGTCCTTATGGCGATGGAACGGCTTATGGTGATATTGCTGGTGTAAATACACACCATAAATCTGGCGCTCATTTACGTAGAAATATGGCTCAAAACATTTTCAATACATTATTTATTGGTCATACAAGAGGGTTAAGATATCAACAAGCTGGAACCCTTGATAACATCAACTCTCCTTCAACAGCTGATAGTTCTTGTTTTTACCAAAATAATATCATTACAGATGTAGCTGCTACAGCAGGAACGTTAACAGTAAATCAATTAACATTTGTAAATGATGCTGGTGTATTTGATCAACCTTGGTATCATACATTTGCAGCTGCTAATAATGTTGATACAGTAACTACAGCGGCTCAAATTAATTTTGTAAACGGTTTTACAGCATTAGGTAATGTGCCTGATTATCGTTTAAAGGCTATATCTACAGTTGCTACAGGCGCATTATTTACTAACCCTAAATTTGTTGGTGGTTTTGTAGGAGTTAATGAATTAACAAACATCGTTGAAAATTCATTTGTATTATATCCTAATCCTGCATCTCAAAACACAACAATTTCTTTTAACATCGTTGAAAAAAATAATGTGATCGTTTCCGTATATGATGTATTGGGAAATTTAATTTCTACAATGACTCAATCATCAGAATTTGAAAAAGGAAGTAACACAGTAAGTTTAAATACTTCAAGTTTATCAAGCGGAATTTATTACGTTTCATTAACTGTTAATGGAGCAAAAGAAACTAAGAAATTAGTTATTAACCACTAATCAAAATCAATAGAAGAGGCTGTCTGATTACGTTTTAGACAGCCTCTTTTTTTATCACTATGACTGACTCATTTAATATCGTTTTTTGCGCTAATCAAGAATCTGCTGTTTTAAAAACAATTGATTATTTGAAGGAAAAATCATACACCGTTTTTTTTGCAGAAACAGAGAGCGATTTATTAAGTATTTTAAATAAGCATAATATACATTTAGTAATTGTAGAACTTGATTTAAAAAATAAAGATGGTATCAGCATTACAAATGAAATTCGTAATTTAAAAACGATTGAGCAACCTTATATCATTGTTTTCACCAATAAAGCGGATGATTATATTCAGATTACAGCTTTTAATTCGGGTGCTGATGATTTTATTATATCTCCTATAAAACCAACTCTTCTTGAGCCTCGCATCGCTATGCTTAAAAAAAGGTTCTTATCTAAAAAAAATAGTGATACCGAAGATATTTCTACTAAAAAATTTCATGTAGATAAAGAACAATATATTATTATTACTGAAAAAGGAAAAGTTGCACTTCCTCGTAAAGAATTTGAAATGCTTAGTTTAATGTATTTCAATTCAAATAAAATTTTTACTCGCCAAGATTTTGCCAAACAAATATGGCACTCTATTGAGGTTGCAAAAAGTAGAACCATTGACATACATATTCGTAATATTCGTAGAATACTAGGAAATAATGTGATTAAAACTACAAAAGGCATAGGTTATACCATCAATAAAGAGATTCTTTAATAATTCTCACTTTTTTCTAAAAAACAAAAATAACGGCTTTTCTGGCTTATTATTTTAGGTATTCTGAGTCTTAAAATGACTCAAAATTGTTATATTCGCAAGGTAAATTGTGAAAAATGACGACTTTAACTAAAAAGATCCAAATGGTTGACTTAAAAGGTCAATACGAAAAAATAAAAGCCGAAGTAGATGCAGGTATTCAAGAAGTTCTAAATACAACCGCCTTTATTAATGGCCCAGCCGTAAAAGAATTTCAAACAGATTTAGAAAAGCATTTGAACGTTAAACATGTGATTCCTTGCGCTAACGGAACGGATGCTTTACAAATAGCCATGATGGCTTTAGATTTAAAACCAGGCGACGAAGTAATCACCGCTAGTTTTACGTATGTAGCAACTGCTGAAGTTATTGGTTTATTGGGTTTAACTCCCGTATTAGTTGATGTGTATCCTGATACATTTGACATTGATATTGAAGCGATTGAAAAAGCAATTACACCAAAAACAAAAGCAATAGTGCCAGTGCATTTATTTGGGCAATGTGCCGATATGGAGCGTATTATGGCTTTAGCAAAAAAACATAATTTATTTGTGATTGAAGATGTGGCTCAAGCTATTGGCGCTGATTACACGTTTTCTGATGGAAAAAAAGCAAAAGCGGGAACCATTGGAACGGTAGGTTGTACTTCATTTTTCCCAAGTAAAAATTTAGGTTGTTATGGAGATGGCGGTGCTATGTATACTAATGATGATGCATTAGCAAAGAAGTTACGTATGGTCGCTCATCACGGGCAAAGTGTACAATATGTGCATGATGTGTTAGGTGTTAATTCTCGTTTAGATACCATACAAGCAGTTGTATTAAAAGCAAAATTAAAACACTTGGATGAATATGCTGAAGCTAGAAATAAAGTTGCTGATTATTATGATAAAGCATTAGCGAATCATCCAAAATTAAAAACACCTGTAAGAGTAAAAAATTCGACTCATGTGTTTCATCAGTATACATTACAGTTAAGCGGTGTTGATAGAACTAAATTAAGAGAACAATTAGCAGAACGTGGTATACCAGCAATGATTTATTATCCAATTCCTTTACATGAACAAAACGCATATAAAAGCGATCGCTTTAAAAAAGGCGATTTTCCGGTAACAGAAAAATTATGCGAAACTGTTTTGTCGCTTCCTATGCATACCGAATTAGATGAAGAGACGTTGAAATATATTTGTACTAACTTATTGGAATTAGTAAAATAGATGTTATGGAAAGTGAACTAACATTGAATGAAGATTTTTTAAGAGCCGATGATTTAATTAGAGATAATAAAATTTCAGAAGCTTTAAAGCTTTTAGAATCAATTATTTTGGAAGACCCAGGTTTTGGCAAAGCCCATAACCATATTGGTTGGATCTATGAAACGAAACTTAAAGAAAATAAAAAAGCTGAACTCCATTATTTACAGGCAATAAAGTCTGATATAAGTTATACAGCATCTTCTATCAATTATGCTTATTTTCTTTCTAACCAAGGTAGGTTCGATGAATTAAATACACATCTCGAAAAATCATTAAAAATAAGTGGTATCAATAAATCCGTCATTTATAATGAGTATGGGATTATGTATGAATTACAAGGTAAATGCAAAGATGCTGTTAAGGCCTTTAAATTAGCAATACAATTTTGCTTAGATGCAAAAATAATTGAAACTTACGATGCAAATATTAAACGTTGTAAAAATAAAGCTGGATTCTTCAGATCTTTTTTTGGTAATAAATTGATAAAAATATAAAATAATAAAAAATGAAAGTAGCAATTGTAGGAACAGGATACGTTGGTTTAGTAACAGGTACATGCTTTGCAGAAGTAGGGATGGACGTTACATGCGTAGACATTGATCAAAACAAAATTGATAATTTACACAAAGGTATATTGCCAATATATGAACCAGGCTTAGATGAAATGGTAACTCGTAACGTACAAAAAAAGCGTTTACATTTTTCCACTTCATTACAAGAGAGCATTCAGGGTGCTGAAGTAGTTTTTATTGCTGTAGGCACACCGCCTGATGAAGATGGTTCGGCTGATTTAAAATATGTATTAGCAGTTGCTTCAAGCGTAGGCGAATTCATGCAACATCCTTTAGTCATCGTAACTAAAAGCACCGTGCCTGTGAGCACTGCCGAGAAAGTTAGAAAAGCTTTACAAACACAATTAGATAAACGTGGTTCTAAATTAGATTTTTATGTAGCATCAAATCCTGAGTTTTTAAAAGAAGGCGCTGCTATTGAAGATTTTATGAAGCCCGATCGAATTGTTGTGGGTGTTGATAGACCTGAGGCTGAAGAGTTGATGCGTAAATTATATAAACCATTTTTAATGAATGGTCATCCCATTTATTTTATGGATATTCCTTCTGCCGAAATGACTAAATACGCAGCGAATGCGATGTTGGCTACTAAAATTTCTTTCATGAACGATATCGCTAATCTTTGTGAAATTATGGGCGCAGATGTCAACATGGTGCGTAAAGGAATAGGTAGCGATACACGTATTGGAACTAAATTTATTTATCCTGGTGTTGGTTACGGCGGAAGTTGTTTTCCTAAAGATGTGAAAGCATTGATTAAAACAGCTAAAGAAAATAAATACAACATGCGTATTTTAAATGCGGTTGAAGAAGTAAATGAAAATCAAAAAGAAGTATTGTTTGATAAAGTAAAAGCTCATTTTAAAGGTGATTTAAAAGGAAAGAAATTTGCGTTATGGGGTTTATCTTTTAAACCAAAAACAGATGATATGCGTGAAGCGCCATCTTTGGTTATCATCGAAAAATTATTGAAAGAAGGGGCAAGTGTTGTGGCTTACGATCCAGTTGCTATGCACGAAGCAGAGCGTACTCTTGGAAAAACCATTGAGTATTCAACTGATATGTATGATAGTTTAAATGGACAAGATGCATTATTAATAGTAACAGAATGGCCAGAGTTTAGAGCACCTGATTTTGACGAATTAAATAAACGTTTAACTCAAAAAACGTTATTTGACGGAAGAAATATTTTTGACCCTCAGGATATGAAAAAATTAGGTTATAGTTATTACTGTATCGGAGTAAAAACAAATTAATTGATTAGGCAATGAGATAATTTGCCAACGAAAAAAATAAATTTAAATAATAGTATTAATTGACTCATCGTCGAATTATCAAATTAAAAACATGGCACAAAAAAGAATTTTAATTACAGGAGCAGCAGGATTTTTAGGTTCACATTTATGTGATCGATTTATTAAAGAAGGAATGAGTGTGGTTGCTATGGATAACTTGGTAACAGGCGATTTAAAGAACATTGAACATTTATTTAAGTTACCTCAGTTTGAATTTTATCATCACGATGTAAGTAAATTTATTCATGTACCAGGTAATATCGATTACATTTTACATTTTGCATCGCCAGCAAGCCCTATTGATTATTTAAAAATTCCTATCCAAACATTAAAAGTTTCTTCGTTAGGAACGCATAATGTTTTAGGATTTGCACGGGTAAAAAAAGCACGCGTATTAGTAGCTTCAACATCCGAAGTTTATGGAGATCCAGCAGTGCACCCCCAAACAGAAGAGTATTGGGGAAATGTAAATCCAGTGGGGCCACGTGGTTGCTATGATGAAGCAAAGCGTTTTATGGAAGCATTAACTATGGCATATCATGAAACGCATGGATTAGAAACACGTATCATTCGTATCTTTAATACTTATGGTCCTAAAATGCGATTAAACGATGGGCGTGTATTGCCAGCATTTATTGGGCAAGCATTGCGCGGAGAAGATTTAACGATGTTTGGTGATGGAAGTCAAACACGTAGTTTTTGTTTTGTAGATGATTTAGTAGAAGGTATTTATCGTTTATTAATGAGTGATTATCATTTGCCAGTAAACATTGGTAATCC
>JANYGR010000130.1 GCA_025359355.1 Bacteroidota bacterium
GGTATATGACGCATCATATTTAAAAGCATATTATACTTTTTAGGCATATCTGTTTTTATTTGATCGATCATTTGTTCATTCACACACCTCACCGTTTCTTTAATGGTAGTAAGGTTTTGGGGAAGTATACGGTAAAATAAAAAAAGAACGCAGTTTGTAATTATAGGACCAACAGCTCCCCTTCGTCTTCCATCATAAGGAATAGGTAACCACAAAACACCATCGGTTCCACGTTTTTTTTGCAGAGCATGAATGATATGAGAACAGCATGAAATTAAAAAAATATTGATCCCAAATTTAGCACCGTTCTTTATAGCATTTTCATCAATACGTTGTGTTTCTGTATTATTAAATTGTATAATCTTATGCTTAAATGTATTATGTGATGAAGGAGTAAGATTATTTACAATGCTTGCTATTGGAGCTTTTGAAGAGGTTTCAATAAAATGCTTTACTTCATACATGTTTTTGATGTATTGAACTAATGGTGTTTTTATTTCCTTATCAGGAAAGTAGTTAGCAAAATCTTCTTGGGTGATGGGGCTATCTTCATTCAAATGTTTAATTAACATGCCTGCGCCTCTACCATCCATAATAGTATGATTCCACGACATCACAAAGGCACTCTTGTTATTTGCATAATGTATAATGTCAAATTCTACTAATTTTTTTGCAGTAACTTGTATGTCTCGAGCGGTAATATCGGCAGGGATTTCATTGTCAATTTTAGAATCGTGTTGATATATATCTACCAAATTAGTAGTATGCATATATTTCCAATAAGGAATACGTGTTAATGAACCTTTCACTAAGGTCACATTACATAACCAGTGTACAATAGGAGATCTGTTGATGTTAGTAATGATGTTGTTGATGGTAACTTCATTATCTAAAAAAAAGGCGATTCGAACAACATTGCCTCCAGCATGATACTTCTTAGCATGAGTTTCAAGCATTAAATGAAAGCAATCAGCACCACTTAAATATACTTTTGATGGATATGTTAAGTTTGTTGGCAACGACATGGTGTGAGTATATCCTTAATAAGGTTTATTTGATTAATGTATTTACAATAACTGATAAGGCTTGTATGGTTCTGAAATTTTCGGGAATTAATTTATCATCAGGAATAACAACGCCGTATTTGCGTTCTATAAATAAAATAATTTCTACAATAGAAAATGAATCGATGCCAATGTCGCGTAGCACTGTAGTGGCTGTAATGACGGTATTTGGAGCGACAATGTTGTTTACCAAAAAGGTAATGATGTCTGTTTCTATACTTTCAACTTTCATATTTTTAAATTAAATATTTCGTTTTACTCTGTTAATTACTGAGGCAATTGTCATTGTAATTATAAAAAAGATAAATAATTTGAGGGATTCATCTAAGATGCCTTTAACGCCAGAGCCTCTTAAAAATAATTCATAAAATCCTTCTAAAGCCCAATTTAATGGAGATAGTACGCTAATATGACGCATCAATTCTGGCATAATATAGGTTGGAACCCATAGTCCACCCAAAGCCGATAATAATAAAATAGATAAAGATCCAACAATAGCTGCTTGTTGTTCGGTGGACGCAATTGTACCTACCATCACGCCATAACCAGTGGCAGCAAAAGAGGTGGCCAAGGTAACAATGAAAATACCTAACAAACTATTTCCTAAAACTAACACAGGAAGCCCCAACATAGGCAGAAATACTAGTCCTACCGACATCATTAATAAAAATTGCAACATGCATACGCACACATAAACAATAATTTTTCCGTTAATCAATAATAAGTAAGAGCTTGGCATGGTATGTAAACGAAAGACTGAGCCTTCATTTTTTTCTTTCATAATACTTCCTGCTAATGGAATCACAATAAAAAACATAGCGAAGATAGTCCATGCTGGAACGTTGTGTTGAACGGCATTAGGCACCAATTCGCCAATAATATTTGAAGCATATACTTCTTTATAATTAATAATTTGTGTTTGAGCAAATGCGTTTTTTGGAGCTTTCGTATTTTCAGGCATCAACTCCGCAATCTGTTCCGAAAATGTTTGGAACATAATTTTAGTTTTGACTATTGAAATAAATTCATGTAAGTTACTGGTGATAGAAGTTAAAAATGATTTTTTAGTAACAGGATCAATGAATAACACAATATTGATTGAATCAGTAATCTCAACCGTTGTTTTAGATAAAGAGTCTTCATCGCTTGGCATGGCAGAGCTAACGAGTTGCCCCACATTTTTGCGAACGGCTTCCGTTGCACCTTTCGGAATAACAATTCCCACTAAAAATTTACCCTGTGATACCGCTTGTTTTGCAAGCTCAGCCGTAGCTGGTTTTCCATCTATTGAATCAGAAACCACACATAATTTAGAGTAATGTAAACCTTGCTTAATAGAAATCCCTAAAGTGTCATGGTCATTATCCACAATGACAATCGGAATGCCTCGTTCGTTGATGCTTTTAAAGGCAGAGTCCTGAACAAGCGTCATTACTAATACTAAAACCATTGGCATGATAAATAAAATAGATAACCCTATCTTATCTCTCAATAAAATAATGGTTTCTTTTTTTATAGATGCAAATAATTTATACCACATTAGTCTCTTAATTTACGATTGGTTAAATTTAAAAACACCTGTTCTAAGTTAGTAGAATTGGGAGTATTACTGATTAATTCTTGTGGTGTACCTTGCGTAATAATTTTTCCGTTATCAATAATGGCTACTTGCGTACAAAAATGCTCAGCCTCTTCCATGTGATGAGAAGTATATATAATGGTAGTTCCCTGTTTATTTAATTCCGTTAAATGTTCAATAATCACATTACGAGATTGCACATCGACACCAACGGTTGGCTCATCTAAAAATAGAATTTTTGGTTGATGTAAAATACTGGCAATTAAATTCACGCGCCGTTTCATGCCTCCCGAGTAGGTCGATACACGTCGATTTGCTGCGTCTGTTAATCCTAATTTCAACAACCAATCTTCTATTTTGCGTTTTAATTCAGCACCTTTTAAGCCATACATGGAGCCGTAAAAATGTAAATTCTCACGAGCGGTAAGTGATGGATAAAGAGCAATGTCTTGAGGTACAACCCCTATGATTTGTTTAATACTGGAGATATCATTACCAAGTGTCATTCCATCAATAATGACTTTCCCACTTGTAGGCGGGAACAAACTACACAGAATAGAAATGATAGTTGTTTTTCCAGCCCCATTAGGGCCCAACAAACCAAATATGTCATTCTTGTTTATTGAAAAAGAAACGCCTTTCACAGCTGCCTCGTCAGCACCTTTAAATGTCTTGGTCAGGTTTTCTATTTCAATGATTGGTTCACTTTTCATGGTTTTTTGAAGAGTGTAAATCTAAGTAAAAATGCCTATAATATTGCATTTTCAGGTTGATTTTAATCATAAAATGCCATAATAGAACGCTGAAAATAGCTTTTCTTTAATCTGCGAGTAAAAACTATGTTTTAGACGTTTTCTCTTTAGGTTGTTTCACTCGTTTTCCTTTTCCTGAGCGATGGAATAAGCGTTGGAAAAAGGGTTCGCGTTTATGATCGCGATTAAGTCCAGCCCTTTGTTTACTGCGCTTCATGCGCTTTCGCACTTCTTTGGTTTGAATACGCTTATGATGATTTTTAATTTTTTTTTCTTCAGCGCGTTTATTTCTTCGCTCTTCCTTCCATTCCTTTTTATCCGCTTTACGTTGTTTTCGCTTACTTTTTAAAGATTGATCTTTTTGTGGACCATTCTCTTGTGCCAAGGAAACATGCTGAAATGCTAAGCAAAACAATAAACTAAAAACTATTTTTATAATTCTGATTTTCATTATAATATAATTAAAAAACGAGTGTTTCTTTTAAATCCAGTGTTTACTGATATCTTACGACTTCTACTCCGAATTTTTTTAAAAATTCCACGCCCTCATCTGTTGGTATTTTTTTGTATTCAGCATAACTGTGTTTATAAAATACTTTTTTGATGCCTGTTGTAAAAATCACTCTAGCGCAGGCTATGCAAGGCGATAGAGTAACGTATAACGTTGAGCCTTCAATAGCAGTACTATTTTTTACGGCATACAAAATAGCATTTTGTTCGGCATGAAGAGCTAATGAGCAACTACCTTTACTATCTCTAGGGCAACCATGCTCTGGCCATTCGATATCACAATTGTGCGTGCCTGCCGGCGGACCATTGTATCCTAAGGATACTATACGCGTATCTTTTGTGAGAACTGCTCCTACTTGGGCTTTTACACAGTGTGAGCGGAGAGCTAGCTTTTCGGCTAACTCCATATAAATGCTATCAAAACTTGGCTTTATCATTTAATTTTGTGAGTAGTGAGGGTTGTTTAATTAATACTTTTTAATTTTCAAAGATAGTGATTGTTCTATCATCTCCCCTTTGGGGAGACAGGAGTGGGGCTCTTATTTTTTTATATCCTCAACACTTTTCATCACTTTCTCTTTCAACTCTTCTTTAAACAAAATTAATTTATCATAGATGAGCTTGTCTTGGCAACCTAATATTTGTGCTGCTAAAATCCCCGCATTTTGCGCCGCATTAACAGCCACTGTAGCTACGGGAACACCGTTTGGCATTTGCACGATTGATAATAACGAATCCCATCCATCTATGGAGTTACTTGATTTTACAGGTACTCCAATCACAGGCAAGGCTGTTAATGATGCCACCATGCCTGGTAAATGCGCTGCTCCACCAGCGCCAGCAATAATTACTTTCAGTCCGTTTGCATGTGCATTTTTAGCGTATTCAAACATACGTTCTGGTGTTCGATGTGCAGATACGATCGTTACTTCATGTGGTATATTTAATTTTTTTAAAAAATCAGCCGCATCATTCATGATGTTTAAATCACTGATACTCCCCATTATTATGCCTACCATGTTTATTATTTTATGTTATTGTTTTAATATTACCTTTCATTTCCCTTCTTTGAAGGGATATCCATTAGGGCGAGGTGGTTTTTTATTTAGAATTAGGTTAATAGTAGTAAAATTCATCATATGCGGATGGCTTAAATACTTTATTTAATTTTACTATTTCTTTAATTGTCCCGTTCAAATTATATTTAATCCAAGCTTCTATAATTCTATATTTCTGGTCTAAATTAGCGACTTCTTTTAAGCTACCATCAGAATAATACACGTAGTATTTTCTTTTTTTTACATCTATTTCTTTATAAACCTTGTTATTAGTCGTTATTACCATCTTTACTTTATTATCCTTTTCAAAAATACTTAGTGTATCATTTACGATTTCTTTTGAACTAAAAAAATTCCCTTCATTGTTATAGGTAACTATATTAGATGAATCAGGGAAAAACCAAGTGCCTATTTTTTTACCATGTAAATATTGCCCCTTTGTAGCAATATATTTAATTGAGTCTTTTAAATTCCTTTCAGCATATTCCAAGTATTCTCCTTCTCTTTTAGCGTTTACTAAATTTACTTTAAAATACTGGCAATCTATTGAAAATGTTTTTTTAGCGAATAATTTAATCAGCATGGTATCTGTAGTAAAATCTATCGGCTTGTTCGCCTTACTTATAAAGTAACTACACGCATTCATTTCAAGTCTTTTATTTTTTATAATTGGATCTATTAAATAAGTTCTGTTTTTCTCGAATCCAAGCTCACAGCCTATGAAATCTGTGACATCATAAATAATAACAGTGTCTTTATAACTACTTCTTAATTTGTCTAAAACTTCGATTGTAAATACATTATGTTTATTAATATTTTGTATACTTATAATTTTTCCAACAAAAGAAGTATTGTTATTTCTAAAAAAAGTATAATAATCTTCAATTCCTCTACAACTGCAGGAGAAAATTTCGACAGGTACGAAAAACAATATTAATATGGTAATGCATTGTTTCATTATAATAAATAGTTAACTAATTATTTTTATCAAGTCTTTAACCGTTATTGCTTTTTTCTTTGCCAGTTCCAAATCATCATCCAAAACAGTTACATGTCCCATTTTGCGGAAAGGCTTGGTAATCGCTTTTCCATATAAATGTACATACACACCTTTATACTTAAGCGCATCTAATAGTCCTTCGTATTTAGCTGGGCCTTCATAATTTTTTTCACCTAATAAGTTAATCATAACAGATGGTTTGATGATGGAAGTATCTCCTAAAGGTAAATTTAAAATAGCGCGCAAATGTTGTTCAAATTGAGAAGTAATATTGGCTTCGATGGTTTGATGCCCACTGTTATGAGGTCTTGGGGCTACTTCATTTACTAAAACTTTTCCGTCTTTAGTAACAAATAATTCTACAGCAAGTAAACCAACGATGTTTAATTTTTCGGCAATTTTAATAGCGATATCCATTGCTTGCTTATCAATACTTTTTTTAATATGCGCTGGAGAAAATAAAAACTCTACAAGGTTTGCTTCCGAATTAAATTCGCATTCAACTGCAGGAAAACATTTTACTTCGCCACTTTCGTTTCTCGCAACTATAACAGAAATTTCTTTATCAAAATCAACCAAACGTTCAAGTACACTAGGTTCTTCAAAGGCATGGTCTATTTTGTTTGGATGCCCGAGTTTTACTACACCTTTACCATCATAGCCACCAGTACGAAGTTTTTGAAAAAATGGAAAAAAATCTTTATACTTTTCTATTTGAGTTTTATTTTCCACTAAAAAAAAATCAGGACTAGGAATATCATTACGTTGATAAAACATTTTTTGTAAGCCCTTATCTTTTATAATTTCGATAACTTCTGGTTGAGGAAATACTTTTTTTCCTTCTTTTTGCAAGGCATATAAAGCTTCTACATTTACATTTTCGATTTCAATTGTAATAAGATCTTTGTCCTTACCGAAATTATATACTGTTTTATAATCGGTTAAACTTCCTTTCGTAAATTCATTCGCCATGTATCTACAAGGCGCATTTGCATCAGGATCTAAACAACACACATAAAGATTATAATTGATAGCGCTTTGTATCATCATGCGCCCTAATTGGCCTCCGCCAAGAACGCCAATTTTTATTTTATCAGGTTGAAAATAGGCCACTATTATTTAGTTGTATGAGATTATTTCAATCAATAAGTTGAGTATTCTTTAAATAGCGCTTGTAAGAAAATGAAGTGTCGGATAAGAAAGCTTCAAGTTCGAGGCTTGCGAAGGCTTAAACAATGGGAGTTTGCTAGCTTGTACTGAGCGCAGCCGAAGTATCGCAAATGACCATTTTTAAGTCTAGCATAACGACGAAATTGGGGTTTTCTTGCTGACACTAAATAAAAAAACCGCAATGAGCGGTTTCTTTATCTTATTTAGCAGCTGCTTTTTTGGTGCTTGCTTTTTTTGCCGGCGCTTTAGCTGTTACTGCTTTTGCAGCAGCTACTTTTGCTTTTTTACGCGGACGTAATACACCAAAACTTCCAACTTGAATTTTACCACGTCTCGATTTTTGATCTCCTTTTCCCATAATAAATGTGTTTTAAATTATTTTTTTCAAAAATAGGTTTTTAAAGTGATAACATCAAATAAAAAATAGAAAATGACCAACCTATTTAAAGCGGTGTTAAAATTTCTTATTTGGATTAAAAGGCTTAATAGGCTTGTCAATCGTTGTAAGTATGCTTTTCATTTTTACAGCATCTGCCAATATTTTTTTAGCTTCTACAACATCTAAGTCATATTTTAAAGAAGTCTCTACTCTGCCTTTCTGATATTCAAAACGAGATACAATTTCTTCTTCTATAAATTGTTTGATTTCGGGCTTAAAACGCATTAAATCATCTTTTTTATTAGCAATCATTTTGGTTAATAAAGCTTCGTATTCCGATTTGATACTTTCGTAATATTTCTCTTTACTTGCATCGTCTTTCAAATCTTCTAATGCAAAATCGCTTTGTGTTTTGTAATTATAATCTTTGTCTTTCAGGTAGGCAATAAAATCTTTATAATCATCATCCGATAAATTAAAAGTACTTGCTTTAGCCTGTAAATTAGGGTGTTTAAGCATATACGTATTTACATAAGTAAATATATAATGCTTATTAATCAGTGTAGATAAAATGTGACTGTATTTAACGGCATCTGTTTTATCATCTGGTAACACGCCAGCTCCATCATAAATGATTCGTCCATTTTTTGTTTTAAACGCAGTGATTAGCGAATCAGGCACTTTATCTACACGTCCTTCTTCGTCTTTATGCGTATAATCTAAGGCTTGAATGCAACGCCCGCTTGGGATGTAATATTTAGCTACTGTTACTTTTAATTTCGTGTTATAGGTTAAGTCTCTCACATCTTGTACTAATCCTTTTCCATAAGAACGTTGTCCAATAATAACGGCTCTATCTAAGTCTTGTAGCGCTCCTGAAACAATTTCTGATGCCGACGCCGAATTATTATCTACTAATACTACTAAGGGCATTTGTAAGTCAATAGGATTATTTACCGCCAAATAATGTTTTTCCCAATCTTTCACTTTTCCTTTTGTAAACACAATTTCATTTCCTTTTTCTACAAAAAAGTTTACAATATTAACGGCTTCTCTTAATAGGCCACCTGGATTGCCTCTTAAATCAAGTACTAACGACTTACAGCCATTTTCTTTTAATTTTAATAAAGCATCTTTTACTTCGCCCGAACAATTTTCTGTAAAGCTGGTTAATTTAATATAACCCACTTCTGCGTTAAGCATGCTTGAATAGGATACAGCCTTGATTTTTATCTCCTCACGCATCATGTTTATTTCAATAGGCGTTGAATTTCCTAAATGTGTAATTTTTAATTTGATAGGTGTTCCTGCTTGTCCCTTAAGCATTGTGGTGATGTCTTCCGTTTTTTTAGTTGTCACATTCATTCCATTCACTTCTAATATTTCATCCCCTGCTCGAAGCCCTGCGTTATAAGCAGCAAACTTTTCGTAAGGCTCAGTGATGGTTATTTTATTATTTACATCCTGTATCAAT
>JANYGR010000131.1 GCA_025359355.1 Bacteroidota bacterium
CGTAAGCCATTAAATATGATTTTAGATGACGGTGGAGATTTAACAAACTTAGTGTTTGATGTATATCCTGAGTTAGCAGCTGGAATCAAAGGTTTATCAGAAGAAACAACAACTGGTGTTCACCGTTTATATGAGCGTATGAAAAACGGTACTTTATTGTTACCTGCAATCAACGTAAACGATTCAGTTACTAAATCTAAATTTGATAACAAATATGGTTGCCGTGAATCATTAGTAGATGCTATTCGTAGAGCTACTGACGTTATGATGGCTGGTAAAGTAGCGGTTGTTGCTGGTTATGGCGATGTTGGAAAAGGTTCAGCTTTATCATTATCATCTCAAGGTGTTCGTGTAATTGTTACTGAGATTGATCCTATTTGCGCTTTACAAGCTGCAATGGACGGTTACCAAGTAATGAAAATGGATAATGCTGCTAAAATTGCTGACATTTTAGTTACAACTACTGGTAATAAAGATATTATTGTTGGTCGTCATTTCGAATCAATGAAACATGGTGCTATTGTTTGTAACATCGGTCACTTTGATACTGAAATTGATATGGCTTGGTTAAACAAAACTTATGGGTCAACTAAAGATACAGTTAAGCCACAAGTTGATCAATACACAATCAACGGTAAAAACATCATTGTTTTAGCTGAAGGTCGTTTAGTAAACTTAGGTTGTGCTACAGGTCACCCAAGTTTTGTAATGAGTAACTCATTTACAAACCAAACATTAGCTCAATTAGAATTATGGACTAATACTGCTGCTTATGAGAAAAAAGTATATGTATTACCAAAAATTTTAGATGAGAAAGTAGCTCGTTTACACTTAGCAAAAATTGGTGTAGAATTAGATACATTAAATAAAGATCAAGCTGATTATATTGGTGTACCAGTAGCAGGTCCTTTCAAAGGAGATGCTTACCGTTACTAATAGTAATAATTAGAATATTAAAAACCCATTTATCATTTGATAAATGGGTTTTTTTATGTGTTTATTTTCGTACTTTTAGTGGCTTAAATAATACACATGAAAATTTCTTACAATTGGCTAAAAACCTTAATCAACATAGATTTAACTCCTCAACAAATTGACGAATATTTAACCTCTTCTGGACTAGAAGTGGAAGGTATTGAAGCTTTCGAAACTGTAAAAGGTGGCTTAAAAGGTATTGTTGTTGGTGAAGTAGTTGAAAAAGAAAAACATCCTGATGCCGATAAATTAAGTATTACCAAAGTAAATATTGGTGGTACCGAATTACTTAATATTGTTTGTGGTGCGCCAAATGTGGCAGCTGGACAAAAAGTATTGGTAGCAACTGTTGGTGCAAAGTTATATCCAACAACTGGTGAACCATTCGACATAAAAAAATCAAAAATACGTGGTGCTGCCAGCGAAGGTATGATTTGCGCCGAAGATGAAATAGGTTTAGGTACAAGCCATGATGGTATTATGATATTGCCTGATAGCGCTATACCTGGAACACCAGCTGCTGATTTTTTAAAGTTAGAAACAGATACCGTTTTTGAAATAGGCTTAACGCCAAACAGAGCAGATGCAGCATCACACTATGGTGTAGCGCGTGATTTAGCAGCTATTTTGAATTGTAAAAATAACACAGATACTTTTAGTGCTAACATGCATCGTGTGTTTGAATTGCCTGAAGCTAGCGGAATCAATACCGTAGACATTTCTATTGAAAACAGTGATGCATGTAAACGTTACTCTGGATTGGTAATTTCGGGTATTACCGTTAAAGAATCTCCAAGCTGGTTAAAAAATGCACTGTTGGCAATAGGTTTGCGTCCTATCAATAATATTATAGACATTACTAATTTTGTTTTGCATGATTTAGGCCAACCATTGCATGCGTTTGATTTGGATAAAATAACAGGTAATAAAATCATTGTTAAAACTATCCCGATAGCTATCGGGATAGAAAATCAAACTTTTAAAACATTGGATGGTGTTGAACGCAAATTGAATGCCAACGACCTCATGATATGCAATGCTAACGAACCGATGTGTATGGCTGGTGTGTTTGGTGGATTAGAAAGTGGTGTAACGGCATCAACTACAGCTATCTTTTTAGAAGCCGCTTATTTTAATCCTGCTTTTGTTCGTAAAACAAGTAAGTTGCATGGATTAAAAACAGATAGTAGTTTCCGTTTCGAACGAGGCACTGATCCAGAAATGACTATTAACGCACTTAAACGAGCAGCAGCCCTTATTTTTGAATGCGCAGGTGGTGTATTAAGTATGGATATCGTTGATATTTATCCTGAAAAATTAGAACCATTTAAAGTCGCTTTTTCATATACCAACTGCCAAGCCTTAATAGGTAAAGAAATCGATAGAGCCATTATTAAACACATTATTTTATCCTTAGGAATTTCTATTGAACAAGAAGGAAACGATGGCTTATTATTAGCTGTTCCTCAATACAAAACCGATGTCACCCGTGAAGCTGACGTAATTGAAGAAGTGATGCGTATTTACGGTTACAATAATGTGGAAGAAAGTACGCAAATTAAATTCTCCGCTGCTTTTGGAGATAGAGAAAAAAATACAGCTACTGATAACACAACCGCTAACTTATTAATTGGCTTTGGATATAATGAAATGATGGGATTGTCTTTAACGAAAGAATCTTATTATGCAGATACAACTTCTCTTGTAAAAATATTAAATCCGTTAAGCGCTGATTTAAACGTGATGCGTCAATCAATGCTATTTGGTGGGTTGGAGACGTTAGCTTATAATATTAATCGTAAGCAAGCTGATTTAAAATTATTTGAATTTGGTAAAACGTATCAAACCATTGATGCATCGTTTAAATATGCCGAAACAAAACATTTAACTTTGTTTGTTACTGGTCGTAAATACAACGAAAATCCTTACGGAGAAAATAACAAAGTAGACTTTTCATACTTGAAAGCCTCTATCGAAGCCATTTTACATAAGTTAGCCATTACATTTAAAATTACTGAATTAACGGATGCGAACTTTGCATACGGATTATCATTTGCTCATAAAAATAAACAGTTAGTGAGTTTTGGTTTAGTAGATAAAGTCATTTGTAAAAAAATGGATATTGCTGCGGATGTATTTTATGCTGATTTTAATTGGGATAATATTTTATCTTTAGTTGGAAAAACAAAATTAGAATTTACAGAAATACCTAAATATCCTAGCGTTAGAAGAGATTTAGCGTTGTTATTGGATAAGAAAATCACGTATAAAGAATTAGAAGAACTAGCATTTAATGCCGAGCGTAAATTGTTGAAGACCGTTAACTTATTTGATATTTATGAAGGCGATAAATTAGAAGCAGGTAAAAAATCGTATGCGATAAGTTTTATGTTGCAAGACGAAGAAGCTACCTTAAATGATAAGCAGATTGATAATGTGATGCAAAAATTAATTAAAACCTATACTGAAAAAGTAGGCGCAACATTAAGATAATTACCACTTATCAAAAAAAGGCAACCACTTACCAATTACATCATTATATATAACTAAGAAAACCTACATTAGATTTAATAAAATAAAGTGATTATGATAAAATTTAGACACTTCATAGTGGTTTGCTTTGGTATATTATTTTTTATACACCCAGTTCAAGCGCAGCGCGTTGCAACAGTAAAAACAAAAACGATAACTCCAACTCCAAAAGTTAAGGAAACTCAATATATGCGATGGAATGTAAAGGCTGGTGCTAATTTAAGTGTCGTATATTTAGCTCGTAATACTAAAGAAAATAATAATGAGCCTGGATATTGTGGTGGTATCAATTTTGAGGTCAATAATTTTTTACGTTTATCTTCTTTGTATACACATTTTAGACCAATAAATATTGAACCAACTTGGAGAAATATAAGAGCTAATTCTTATGAAATTAATCTGGAAATGGTTGCAAGATTTCCTAATAAAAAAACATTACTATACCCTTTTGTAGGCTTAAGTTATAATACATTTTCGGGATATTTTACAGGGCAAAGAGACTATTATAATCTAAAGGAATATTATAAAGTAAATTCAACCATTACTAATAATTGGTTGGGTTTAAATGTGGGTTTGGGTTTTGAACATAACTTTGGTATTATTGGCTTCTTCGTTGATTATCGTATGCGTATTGGTAAAGAAGAAAAAACATTTAACATCATGGATGTTTGCTACACTGGCGGCTTAAAAGTAAGATTACCTTACGGTAAGTATGCGAAACAGTATTTTGGTGGTAAAGATCGTTATAACATTCAATAGCTTTAATACTACTGTTAAATTAATCGCTTTCAATTTAAATTATCGGCATAAATTATTGAAACGTATTTTTTAAATAGTACTTTCGTTATAACCATAATAAATATACGATGAGCTATCCCTACCAAATAAAAACACTCGAAGGCTATAAGCAAGATTATGAAAAAAGCATTAAAGACCCTGAATCATTTTGGGGAAATATTGCTGAAACATTTACATGGAAAAAAAAGTGGGATAAGGTTTTAGAATGGAATTTTAAAGAGCCATCTATTAAATGGTTTCAAGGTGGTAAGTTAAATATTACCGAAAATTGTTTAGACAGACATTTAGAAAAAAATGGGAACACGCCCGCAATCATCTGGGAATCTAATGATCCAGAGGAACATCATCGTGTGTTGACCTATAAAGAATTACATTTTAAAGTTGTTCAGTTTGCTAATGTTTTAAAAAATAATGGCGTTAAAAAAGGAGATCGTGTATGTATATACATGGGCATGATTCCTGAATTAGCCATTGCCACATTAGCATGTGCTCGTATAGGTGCTATACACTCTGTTATTTTTGGAGGCTTTTCTGCGCAAGCAATTGCAGATAGATTAGAAGATGCAAAATCAGAATACATTGTTACTTGTGATGGTGCCTATCGTGCAGCGAAAGACATTCCATTAAAGAGTGTTATTGATGATGCCTTGGTTGGTAATAAAACTATCAAACGTGTTATTGTGTGTACACGAACTCGCACACCAGTGAGTATGATTAAAGGACGTGATGTTTGGTGGGAAGATGAAATTAAAAAAGTAGAAACATTAGGTAATCCTGATTGCCCTGCTGAACCTATGGATGCGGAAGATGTGTTATTTATTTTATATACATCCGGTTCTACAGGTAAACCAAAAGGTGTGGTACATACCACAGCTGGTTATATGGTGTGGGCTAATTATACCTTTGTAAATGTATTTCAATATCAACCAGGACAAGTCCATTTTTGTACAGCTGATATAGGCTGGATTACAGGGCATAGTTATATTGTTTACGGACCCTTAAGCGCAGGTGCTACAACTCTGTTGTTTGAAGGTGTTCCTACTTGGCCTGATGCAGGGCGTTTTTGGGATGTAGTTGATAAATTCAAAGTAAATATTTTGTACACCGCGCCAACAGCAATTAGAAGTTTAATGGGATTTGGTTTAGACTACTTAAAAGGAAAAGATCTAAGTTCATTAAAAGTATTAGGTTCCGTTGGAGAACCCATCAATGAAGAAGCATGGCATTGGTATGATAAAAACATTGGTAAAGGAAATTGCCCTATTGTAGATACCTGGTGGCAAACCGAAACCGGAGGCACCATGATATCCAACATGGCTAATGTTACACCAAGTAAGCCTTCGTTTGCAACCTTGCCAATGCCAGGCGTAGAGCCTTGCTTGGTGGATGAAGCTGGAAATGAAATTTTAGGAAATAATGTCAGTGGGAATTTATGCATTAAGTCTCCATGGCCAGGTATTATTCGTACTACTTATGGAGATCACGAACGTTGCCGACAAACATATTTCTCGACCTATGAAAATAAATATTTTACAGGAGATGGTTGCTTGCGCGATGAACATGGTAATTACCGCATAACGGGTAGGGTAGATGATGTGTTGAATGTGAGCGGACATCGTATAGGTACGGCAGAATTAGAAAATGCCATTAATATGCATTCGGGGGTTATTGAAAGTGCCATTGTTGGGTACCCTCATGATGTTAAAGGACAAGGGATTTATGCTTATGTTATTTTTGATGAAACACATGGCGATCCTAATTTATCAAAACAAGATATCATACAAACCGTATCGCGTATTATTGGTGCTATTGCTAAACCAGATAAAATACAGTTTGTACCGGGCTTACCAAAAACACGTAGCGGAAAAATTATGCGACGTATTTTAAGAAAAATAGCCGAAGGCGATGTGTCTAACTTAGGTGATACCAGTACTTTGCTGGATCCTTCTTTAGTAGACATTATTAAGGATGGTAGAATATAATTTTTTATTTTAACGTAAGCCTCTCAGAAATGAGAGGCTTTTTTTATGTGCTTATTGTGTTGTTAAATAAAATCCACTTATGGCACATCTTGTTGGGTGTTGCAGGAAGTTGGTCGGATGGCAATGCTTCTGGAAGGCATCATGAAATAAACGATCGAGTAACTTTGTACGCTGGGATCCGTATCCAAATAGCCGGCGTCTTTACAGGCTGTTTGACCGGGACGCAAGGTATCGTTTAACTGACTTCCTCCCCAAGAATAGGGAATTGCCTGCGTTCCTTTATTGGTAACACATACCTTTGCATTGGTACAATGTTCATACACTTTTTTCTTACAACCTAAAGAGGTTATTAATATGACAGCAATTACTAATTTATAATTCATACTCGCACAGATCAAAATATTTTATGAAAAATTTCAAGGCAAAAAATACCAAAGCATATATTAACATCAGTTCGGGAAGTTTACGTTTTCGTTTACAAATGCCGTATCAAGAATGTATAGATACTTATTTGTTATACTTAGGATCAAAATCAACCATCCATTGTATACCAAATTTATCTTTAAATAGTCCGAAATACGAACCCCAGGGGCTGTCCGCAATAGGAACTTCAATTTTTCCGCCAACTGAAAGTCCGTTAAATATTTTGTCGGCTTCCTCACGGTTTTGTGCGCTTAATGAAATAGAATACCTGTTTCCTTCCACCATTTTTTGTCCCATACTTTCTAAAAAGTCGGTGCCCATTAATACATTGCCTTTACCGATAGGCAAAGCAATGTGCATGATTTTGTTTTCGTCAGCCTCCGCCACTTTATGTTCTGGGCTTTGCATATCTTTGAACCGAATTACCAAAGCGAATTCACCACCAAAAACAGATTTGTAAAAATTAAATGCTTCTTCGGTATTTCCGTTGAAGTTTAAATAAGGATTTATAATAGCCATGAGTTTATCGTTTTAAGCGTTAATTAATTTTTCAATGTCAAATTTAGTCATTTGCATAAAAGCATACATTACTTTTGGTGCTTTTTCAGGATCATTCATTAATTGCCCTAAAATGGAAGGAACGATTTGCCAAGACACTCCAAATTTATCGTCAAGCCACCCACATTTATTATAGGTTCCGCCAGCCCCAAGTTTCTCCCAATAATGGTCAATTTCAGATTGTGTATCGCAGGTAATTACATAGGAGTTGGCTGGTGAAAATTTATATAGAGGACCTCCATTTAAAGCCATAAATTTTGTATCGTTCAATTCGAAAATCACAACCATGGGGTTTTCAGAAACTATTTTTGAGTTTTTAAAAATTGAACAATAATGTTCGGCAGCTGCTTTTGCTTGTCCGTTAAACCACAAGCATGGAAAAAGTTTATGTGTCATAATTATGGTAATTTAAATGTTAGTTTAAATATACTATGTTGTTATGCAATTACAAATTAATTTTCTTTAGGTGTTTGAGATAAGTGTATTATCCTTACTACTTAATAATCCTTACAAATTAGCAAACCTAAAATCTTTATTTTAAATTTGAACAGCAATTGTTGCTATGCAACATTCATTTATATCCAAATCAAAAATGCATCAAACAAACCGACAATTATTTCTAAATCACATAGCCCAAGTGTCACCTAAACCCATGGATTTAGAGATTATTAAAGCAAAAGGCATTTATTTATACGATGTCAATGGTAAATCATATATTGATTTTATTTCTGGAATTTCAGTAAGTAATATTGGACATTGTCATCCCAACGTTGTGCAAGCTATACAGCATCAGGCAGAAACGTATATGCATTTAATGGTATACGGTGAGTATGTGCAAGCTCCACAAATACAATTAGCTAAAGCATTAACAGCAGTTTTACCTCCTCAATTAAACTCTGTATTTTATACTAACTCAGGAACAGAAGCTACAGAAGGCGCTTTAAAATTAGCAAAACGCGTAACAGGCAAAACAGAAATTATTTGTTTCAAAGATTCTTACCATGGGAGCACACAAGGCGCACTTAGTGTTATGGGAAACGAAGAATTTAAACAAGCATTTCGTCCATTGATTCCAGACGTTAAAACTCTGACTTACAATTCTATAGAAGAAGTTAATAAACACATTACTTCACGAACAGCTGCCGTTATTTTAGAACCCATACAAAGCGAAACGGGTTATACTGTTGCTTCAAAAGAATTCTTACAAGCCATTCGTAAAAAGTGTGATGAGTATTGTGCCTTATTTATATTAGATGAAATTCAAAATGGTTTTGGACGAAGTGGAACTCTGTTTGCATTTGAGCAATATGATGTCGTTCCTGATGTCTTATTATTAGCCAAAGGAATGGGAGGAGGCTTGCCAATAGGCTGTTTCATCAGTTCTCAAAAATTATTAAATGAATTTACATACAATCCAGTTTTAGGAAATATCAATACCTTTGGAGGAAATGCCGTTTGCTGTGCAGCATCATTAGCTTGTTTACAAACCATACAAAACGAAAAATTAGTAAATGACGTACAGCGAAAATCAAACTTTATACGTTCATTATTAGTGCATCCGGCCATCAAAACCATTAAGGGTAGGGGATTCATGCTCTCCATTGATTTTGAAGATACTGATTTAAACTTTGAAATCATAGATCATTGTGTCAAAAACGGATTAATAGTCGATTGGTTTTTATTTAATACCCATGCCATGCGACTAGCACCACCACTCATTATTACAGATGATGAGATCAAAACAGCTTGCGAAATTATTTTAAATGCCATTCATACAGTCATTAATAAAACGACTGTCTCAAAAATTTAATAAAGAAAAAGATGAATTGTACTTGGCCTCAAGGCGATCAGCAAATGCTCAAATACCACGACGAAGAATGGGGAACACCTGTTCACGATGATAAAAAACACTTTGAGTTTTTGGTATTAGATTGTTTTCAGGCAGGACTGAGCTGGAAAACCATTTTACACCGTAGAAAGCATTTTAAAAAAGCCTTTGCCAATTTTGATGTCAAAAAAGTTGCGAAGTTCGATGACGTCAAAGCACTTGAATTAATGCAAAATGAAGGTATCATCAGAAACAAATTAAAAATTACTGGAACAATTAAAAATGCCAAAGCTTTTATCGAAATACAAAAGGAATTCGGTTCTTTTAATGCATATATCTGGCAATTTGTAAACCATAAAACCATTATCAACAAACACAAAACATCCAGCGACATTCCTGCTAATAGCAAAGAATCTGACGCCATGAGCATTGCACTTAAAAAAAGAGGATTTACCTTTGTAGGCTCCACCATTTGTTATGCTTATATGCAAGCCGCAGGTATTGTAAATGATCATTTGATAACCTGCGAACGGTATAAAAAAGTATAGCTTTAGTATAGTAAATATGCTACATTACTTGGTATTAAAATTACTACATACGTTGGTAAGAGTGCGGTAGGTTTTGCCAAAACGGTGTGAAATCCTAGTTTTTCTGGCGGAGCAGAAGCGTGGAATGTGTGAAGAAAAACGGATTTGGCGTTTTGGCTTGACTTTTTTTGTTACTTTTTTTCGTCAAGGAAAAAAACGTAAAAAGAGAATAAGTTTATGAGGAGACTATAACTAATAATTGCAAATTTTTGATTCAAACAAAAAGATATTAGAAAAAGATCTTGCTGAATTTTTTATTACAGCTAAAAAACTTGTTCATTACTCTTTTAATAAAAATAAAATGAACTCTATTTTTTAAAACTTATTTATATATTTTTGAGCATTGATGCCAAACACAAATTGCATATATAATGGCCATTTAATTAGTCTTTACGAACCAGCTATCAGCTTCACTAACAGAGCTTTTCGCTATGGCGATTCGTTGTTTGAATCTATTCGTTATTCCAAAGGAAAGGTGATGTTTTTAGCTGATCATATCAAGCGTATTAAATTAAGTATGACTATTTTGCGAATGAATGTACCCGCAGAATTTTCTACTCAAAACATTGAAGCGCTTATTTTACATTTATTAAATGAAAATAGTATTTCATCTGATGCTCGTATCAGATTAACTGTTTTTAGAAATGATGGCGGATATTACACACCAGACACCAATGATATTTCTTTTTTAATTGAAACAGAATCGTTAGAAACAAATGGGTATAGTTTAAACCAAAAAGGATTATGGGTAGATGTATATGCCGAAATTAAAAAACCAATTTCTAAAATAGCAAACTTAAAAACGGGAAGCGCTTTACTTTATGTGATGGCTGGCTTAGCACGAAAATCAATGAAACTTGATGATTGCTTGCTAATCAATGAAAATGGACATATCATTGAATCAATAAGTGCTAATATTTTTGTCATTAAAAATGGAACACTTTATACATCACCATTAGCTGATGGTTGTATCGAAGGTGTTATGAGAAAACAAATTTTAGCGTTGGCGAGCCTAAACCGTATCTTAACATTTGAACAAAGCTTAACCGTTAATACATTAATGAACGGCGATGAAGTGTTTTTAACCAATGCGATTAAAGGAATTCAATGGGTAGGTCAGTTTAAAAGCACATTTTATACTAACCGCCAAGCTTTATTTTTTACAGAACAACTTAATAACTTAGTAAAACAAATATGATTGCAACATACTATCAATTAATTGATGAATCCGTTATGGCTTTGGGCTTAAATCCAGAAGATACACGAGGACAACAAGAAGGTCAATGGAATTTAAAAAAAGGAAGATTTGATATTATGGTTGATGTTTGGGAACAAGAAAAACAGTTTTTGTTTCAAATAGTATGTCCGCTATGTTCTTTACCAGAAGAAAATAAAGAAGGCTTTTTATTGCATTTATTGCAGCGTAATTACGGTATGAGTTCTTTAGCTTATGCTATTATGGATGATTCTGTTTTCCTGAAATTCACAACAGAAGCAGAAAC
>JANYGR010000146.1 GCA_025359355.1 Bacteroidota bacterium
GCTGTTGCAGGATTTGAAGCCATCCTAGTAAAAAACGGATTATAATTTCCTGCACCAGCTTCTATTTTATCAGATGCCTTGGCATTACACCCAACGTTTTTTACTTTATTTATTGGTAATAATGATGTTTTAACTTATGCATCGTCTGGCGGAACTATGGATGCCATTACACCTATTGATGGTGCTGTAGGAGTAGGGTTTAATAAAAGTTTAGAAGCAGTTGTTAATGCGTTAACCGAGCAAGGAGCGGGAGGTGCTATTGCAAACTTGGCTGATATTACCACTGTTCCATACTTTACAGTAATTCCTTATGATGGTTTAATACTCAATCAATCTCAAGCCAATCAATTAACGATACACTATAAGGAAGCTGGATTGAAATTTTATGAAGGCAAGAATGCGTTTGTGATTAATGATCCAAGTAAACCAAATGCTATACGCCAAATTGAAAAAGGAGAACTATTAATTTTAGAAATTCAATTAGATCCTAGTAAAGACAAATACTTGACGGCAGAAATTCCTATTCCTAAAAAGTATATGCTAACGCATGAAGAAATAGCTCATGTGCAACAGGCAATAGCTTCTTATAACGAGTGTATTAAACATATTGCTAACGAAAAAAAATTAGCCTTTGTTGATGTATATGCATTTACAAAAACATTTAGAGAAGAAATTAGTTTTGATGAACGGTTGTTATGCGCTAAATATAGCGCAAACAGCATTTTTTCGTTAGATGGGTTGCATCTTAATTCATTTGGGCAAGCCTTTTTAGCTAATATATTTATTAAAGCAATTAATAAAAGATACGACTCTGAAATTCCTTTAGTAACGATAGCAAATTATAAAGGCATATAAACATTAAAAATATTTTACGTTTAAGTATTTATAATCTGTTTAAGTTTAGAGCTTTTGTTTTCTATTTTATTTTTTTGTAATTTAAAACTTTCTAAGCGTTTTATGGAAAGCCAGTTTAAAGTATCAAAAAACAGTAAAGAAAGAGGGAACAATCATCTTCCAAAATCTCCCTTTGCAAACATTGCTATTTCCTTATCAGGAGGCGGATACAGAGCAACCTCTTTTCATTTAGGTACTCTTGCGTATTTATCTTCAAAAACATGGTTAGGTGTTAGTTTGTTGGAACGAACACGTATTTTATCCACTGTATCAGCCGGAACATTTGTAGGAGTAAAATATGTCACAACTTTAAAAAAAGGTGGCACCATCAAAGATTGCTACAAAAGCGTTTACAGCTTTATGTCGGAATGCGATTTAGTAACAGAAGCTCTTGAGTATTTATCGAAAGACGAAAACTGGTTGGAAGGAAAACAACGATCATTGATTAATTCATTTGCGGCTATTTATTTTGAAAAATTTGAATCGGAAACATTTAATTTAATTTGGGATGATCAACATCCTATACACTTAAAAGAAATTTGTTTTAGCGCTACAGAGTTTAATTTTGCTTTGCCTTTTTATTTTACAAAAACGGAAAAACCGTCTAGTACTCATATACACCATGAATACATAGGGAATAAAAAAATTCACATTCCTATTGATGTTGCAAAAGAAATTCGTTTATCGGATATCATTGCTGCCTCTTCTTGTTTTCCCTTTGGTTTTGAGCCTATAAATTTCCCTGATGATTTTGCGTATGCAGGCGCTGAAAAATTAATGGACAATAGATTATTGCCTCGCCATGCACATGAAGGTGACCAAATTCATTACCCGATAGGTTTAATGGACGGCTCTATTGATGATAATCAAGGAATAGATGCCGTGGTTCTTGCCGAAGAACGAATGAAGCAATATTCTCCTGAGCTGAATATACTTCGTTCGCACGATCATAAAGCAGTTGATTTATACATCGTTTCAGATGTTTCTCCGCCAAGTATGGAAAGTTTTATTAGAAGTACCAATAATAAAATACCATATATCAGTAATTGGAATTTTGGTAGTTTGCAAAATTTTGGTTTATGTAGTGCCATCATAGGAGTCTTTGCTATTTTATTTGCCTCTTATACAAATACAAAAGCGTCCATCATCGCATTATCTATTTTTGGAACAGTTAGTTTAATGTTAGCTTTAGTATTACTCATATTTTCTAAAGGTATTACGGGCTTAACCAAGCGCTTTGGTGTATCGGAATACGAATTAAATAGAATCCTTCATTTTGATAGTTTGAAATTTGGTATACTTTACAACTTATTCGTTAATAGAAGTAAATCAGGAATGAAGCTGGTTTCGGAAGTATTTATCAAACAAATGAAATGGTTTAGTTTGGAACGTATTTATAGTGACTCTGCCTGGAAGCCCAGAGTACTGATGAATGCCGCACGTAAATTAATTGACCATGAGGTTATTAAAAGAAGAAAAAAGCATCACTATTTACATAATGAATTATTAGAGCCAGGTGAAAAAATTATATTAGTCACTTCAAAGGCTAATACAAAGCATACAACCCTTTGGTTTACCGACGATGAATTGGCTGGTGAAGATAATATGCTTAACACCTTAATTGCTTGCGGACAATTTACCACTTGTTTTAATTTACTCGAATACATAGAACGAACCGTTAAGAACGAGTATTATCAAAGTGATTATCTTAAGTATGATGATGCCACCAAAAAAGCAATCGACGAATTACAAACAAGCTTAATGGCCGATTGGATCAAGTTTAAAGAAGATCCGTATTGGATGGTAAACGAATGGAATGCGAAGAAACTATCTTAAGAAATTTATTTTCAGTAAACAATTATCAGGAAACGAAAAGTATTATTGAAGTTGAAAGATTAACAACTCATATTTGGAATAATTATGACAAAAATAAAAATAGCTCTAATTGCTTTAGTTTTCGTAATAACAAGTTGTAACTCAACTGAAAAGGAAAAATCCAATACAACTGTTGATTTATCTAATGCTCAAAAAGATAGTTTAACAAAGGTGTTACAAGAAGCATCGATGAATAATAATGTAATTAAAATAGATGAAATTTATAATACTTATGTGAAGCCCAATTGCAAGGATACAAATGATGTTCAGTTTTATTTACAAAGAGCACATGTTAAATTATTAAAATCTGATTTTAGAGGCTCTTTGCAAGACCTTAATAAAGCAGAAAAAAAATCGCCTAAAACTGCACATGTGTATTTTATGAAAGGATTAGCAGTAGGGAGTTTAAATCCATATACCATAGATAGTAGTTTAGTTTATTTTAACAAGGCTATTACTTTAGCTCCAAATGACCCACAATACTTGGAAACAAGAGCTGAAACTTATAATGGCTTTAAAAATTATCCTAAAGCAATTGAAGATATTAATAAAGCAATTAAACTTAACCCAAATAAGTTATGGTTTTATAATTTACGCGCATCTTACTTATATGGAAATAAAGACTACGAGAACGCTTTAAAAGATTATAATTTTTGTATTGAGCATAAAAAAATGGATGGTGATTTATTTTATTTTAGAGCTGGCTGTTACTATTTTACAAAAAGGTATGCTTTAGCTATTAAAGATTTTGATAAAGCAATTATTTTAAATCCAAAAACGGGAGAATATTATGCTAAAAGAGGTGCAGCAAAATTTAAACTAAAAGATAGAGATGGAGCTTTTGAAGACTTTAAAAAAGCAATGGAATTAGGAGATGAAGAAGGAAAAAAATATTATTATCAATGCTTAGAATGGTATGAGAAGCATAAAAAAATATAATGTATCCCATTTGTTGATAGTATTGAGTTAGCAATTAAATATTCGGTTTTCAAAGAAAACTCAAAACATCTTGAGAAATTGCTAATGACCCGACCTTAAAAATAAATTTTAATGATACATTTATACCTTAAAATTTTCAATATAATACTATGAACGAAGCTATCAGAAAACTAGAACCCACAGCAATGTGGAATAATTTTGCCAATTTAAATGCAGTACCTCGTCCGTCTAAAAAGGAAGAACGCGTGATACAGTTCATTAAAGAGTTTGGTGAAAAATTAAACTTACCTACAATCGTAGATGAAGTTGGAAACGTTATTATTAAAAAGCCTGCTACCAAAGGAATGGAAGATAGAGTAACCGTTGTGTTGCAAAGTCATTTAGATATGGTACATCAAAAAAATGCAGCTACTCAATTTGATTTTAATACGCAAGGGATAGAGATGTTAGTGGATGGTGATTGGGTAAGAGCAAATGGAACTACGTTAGGCGCTGATAACGGCATTGGCGTTGCATCAATTATGGCATTATTAGAATCAACTACTATTCCTCATCCGGCATTGGAAGCGCTATTTACCATAGATGAAGAAACTGGTATGACTGGAGCATTGTCTTTAAAAGGTGGATTACTAGATGGTGAAATCATGTTGAATTTGGATACAGAAGATGATGATGAATTAACGATTGGTTGCGCAGGTGGAGTTGATGTAACAGCAATTGGTAAGTATGAATTAGTTGCTTCAAAAAATAATAACGCGTTTAGTATTGCTGTTAAAGGCTTAACAGGCGGGCATTCCGGAATGGATATACACCGAGGCAGAGGAAATGCTAATAAAATTATGAATCGTTTGTTACTTAATTTGAGTAATGATTTACAAATAGAAATTTCATCGATTGATGGCGGAAGTTTACGTAATGCTATTCCTCGCGAATCAGTTGCTGTGATTACTGTTTCTGATGCTAACAAAGATGCTTTAAAAAAACAAATTGAAAAATTTGAAGCCATAGTAAAACAAGAATATCAAACTACTGATCCAAAATTAGTGGTAACCATTGAAAACACAGACATTCCTAAACAAGTATTACAAAAAGATTTTCAATACAAATTACTGCGAAGTATATACGCTTGCCCTTATGGCATTTACCGTATGAGTTCGGATATAGCTGGTTTAGTACAAACATCTAATAACGTGGCACGAGTAGTTGTAAAAGACGGCACATATCAAATACAATGCTTAACACGTAGTTCAGTTGATTCTGAAAAAATAGATTTACAAGATGCGATTACGTCAACATTTGAATTGTTAGGCGCTGAGATTACTGCTACTGGCTCGTATCCAGGTTGGACGCCAAAACCGTCGGCACCTATTGTAAAATTAATGAGCGATTTATATAAAGAAAGATATCATTCAGAAGCCAAGGTTAGTGCTTGTCATGCTGGTTTAGAGTGCGGTATTTTAGGTACTAATTATCCTGATATGCAAATGATTTCGTTTGGCCCAAATATTAAAGGAGCGCATTCGCCCGATGAAAGAGTACAAATTAGTTCGGTACAAAAATATTGGGGTTTCTTATTAGAAACGTTAGTGCGAATTCCTAAAAAATAAAAAATGCAAACATTGGAGCAATTACAAGCTGGTGAGTTAGTAGGTTCTACTTCTATCAAATTAGCTTGTGGCTTAACGGAGTTTCCTACAGAGTTATTTGATTTAGCAGATAGTCTAGAAGTGCTTGATTTATCAGATAATCAGCTATCTGCTTTGCCAAATGATTTTGGGAAATTTAAAAAATTAAAAATCGCTTTTTTTTCAGATAATTTATTTACAGAATATCCCGAAGTACTAGCTGATTGTTTATTATTAGAAATGGTTGGTTTTAAAGCCAATCGCATTTCCAGTATTTCTGAAAAAGCAATTTCAAGTCATCTTCGTTGGTTAATTTTAACTAATAACTGTATTACACAATTACCAAAATCTATTGGCACTTGCATACGCTTACAAAAATTTCCTTTGGCAGGAAATCAATTAACAGAATTACCAGAAGAAATGACAAATTGCCGAAATCTTGAATTACTAAGGATTTCGGCTAATAACATAAAAAAATTACCTGAGTGGTTAATGACTTTACCAAAACTAACATGGTTGGCATATTCTGATAATCCTTGCAACGACATCATAAATAAGAATCATACTTTACACAAAATTGAGTGGAATGAATTAAGTGTTAAAGAACAATTAGGTGAAGGCGCTTCTGGTATTATCTCAAAAGCAGTATGGAATAAACAGGAGCAAAAAGAAATTGCAGTGAAAGTATTTAAAGGCGAAGTAACGAGTGATGGCTTGCCTTTAAGCGAAATGAACGCTTGTGCAGTAGCAGGTTATCATCCGAGTTTAGTTACCCTTTTAGGTAAAATTTATAATCATCCCCAACAAAAAGAAGGTTTGGTTTTTGAATTAATTCCAACTGAATTTAAAAACTTAGGAAAACCACCAAACTTTGAAACCTGCACCAGAGATACATTTGAAGCTGGCACAGTTTTTACGTTAAAAGAATTATTAGAGATTGCCTTTCATTCAGTATCTGTTTTAGAGCATATACATGATAAAGGAATTATGCATGGTGATTTTTATGCACACAATTTAATGATTAATCCAAAGGCACAGACACTATTAGGAGATTTTGGAGCTGCTACTTTATATAATAGAGCCTCTCCGAATGCAATATTACACGAGAAGTTAGATGTGAGGGCGTATGGTTGTTTATTGGATGATTTATTAGAACGTGTGGAGCAATTAGAAATTCACAAAGAGTTAATTGCTCAATTAGAGAATTTAAAAAATGAATGTTTGCATGAAATAGTTTCTCTACGTCCAACTTTAAAAGACATCAAAAACAAGTTGAATTCTATTAAGTATAGTCTACTCAGTAACTAAAAACATGAGTAATATCAATACTTTTAAGATGATTTCTCTAAATTATCTATGAGGTAAACAGTTACAAAATATTTGTAAACATGTTTATTACCACGCACTAACATTACTGCATACGTTGGTAAGGGTGCGGTAGGTTTTGCCAAAACGGTGTGAAATCCTAATTTTTCTGGCGGAGCTGAAGCATGGAATGTGCGAAGAAAAATGGATTTGGCGTTTTGGCTTGATTTTTTGCTTCTTTTTGATTAAGCAAAAAGAAGGGGAAAAAGATGAATGAGTTTTCTTGCAGACACTAAGTCGTTAAACTCTTATACAGTAAGCGTTTCGCAATAGGTAAAAATGTTTCGTCGTTGGGAAGTTTAGCATTTGCTTTAAATAAATAAACCGCTGGATTTGGTAATTGAGGATTAGCATCAATGATATCTAATTTAATTTTATCTACAGGCTTCGCTAAGGAAATACTGTAGTTTGAAACATAAGAACAATTCAATCCATAGACTTCTTGTTGTAGTAAATTTACTTTTGAAAAAGTGTAATTATAAACGATAACTTGTTTTGCCTGATAAGGATATAAAATAAAATAACCTTCTGTTTTATAAATCGGTAAAATACCAATGTGATGTGTTAAAATATGTTGCTCGGCAAAATCAAATATGTTTTTACCTTTTTGTAATTCATTCACTAAAAGAGGCTCACTAAAGGCAATAATTTGTTTAAGATCATTTAAGGATTCGTCAGTGATTGTGTTTTCATAAACCAACGATAAGGTATTATAATCAAAGCCTTTCACATTTTTCTTGAAACTATTTTCTAAGGCTGATGTATTATTTTTAAGTGCTATTAAATTTTTGTAATGAGCAATAAGCTCTGCAAAATC
>JANYGR010000148.1 GCA_025359355.1 Bacteroidota bacterium
GAACAAGTTTTTAAAAGCGCAGTTTACATAGGTAAATGAGCATTTTAAAAATGAAGTTCAACGACAAAAAGACATTTAATAAGAGGTGTCCTAATGTTTTTCAACTAAGTTAAGATAAAAAAGTATACGTTCGTATAAAACAACAATTTACCTTAGAATAATATTTTATTACATAGGTTTTTCAGTAACTTTATTATTTTAGTTATTACACAAAATTTATTCACGACACACAACATGCTTCTTCAAACCATAATAGCAGCCGTTTTAGCAGGCAAAGAAATTTTAGATGTTTACGAAACCGCATTTAATGTAGAATATAAAGAAGATAAATCACCCCTCACGTTAGCTGATAAACGAGCCAGTGATAAAATAATTGAGCAATTAAAACATTTTGAAATACCAGTATTGAGCGAAGAAGGCATACATGAATCTTTTGATGTACGTAAGCAATGGAAACAATTATGGATAGTAGATCCTTTGGATGGCACCAAAGAGTTTGTGAAACGGAATGGTGAATTTACCGTAAACATAGCACTTGTAGAAGATAATATGCCCACTCTTGGTGTTATATTTTCGCCTGTACTAAAAGATTTATATTTTGCACAAAAAGGATTAGGGGCATTCAAAATTAATCGCTTAGATTTTGCTCCGCTTATTCCTACTATCGAATCTTGTACCTTAGAACAATTAATGTCACAGGCAAAAAAACTCCCGCTTGTTACAACCAAAAAAAACTATGTAGTAGTTGCTAGTCGTTCGCACATGAGCACCGAAACGCATCAACACATCGAACAGTTAAAACTAAAACACGGTGATGTAGAAATTGTTAATACAGGGAGTAGCATTAAATTATGCCTTGTGGCAGAAGGTGTAGCCGACGAATACCCGCGCTATGGGCCAACGATGGAATGGGATATTGCCGCAGGGCAAGCTATCTTACAAGAAGCAAATTGTAGTGTTATTGATTTTAAAACGAATGCATCCATGCGTTACAATCGTGAAGATTTATTAAACCATTGGTTTATTGCTAAAAGAAATTCAGCTACGAACTCATAATTTTTTCAATCAATGCGTTAAGTTCTTCTGCTCTAAATACAACCATCGCATGCGAACCATCTTTTATTAAATAATCAGCTTTTACATAACGATGAGATAATAATTTATCATTCGTGCCATGAATATGAACAGCGTTTTTAGGTGTTGATTTATTTTTCCATCGAACAATAATGTTGATACAATGCTTAAAATAATTTTCTTTCATTTGATTAACCATTCCTAAAAATTCAGGTATATAAGCCTTTCCAAAGCCAACAAACCATCGTCCATGATACGCTAATTTGCGATGATATCGTTCGCTTACTAATAAATGAATTGGTAGATGCTTGAGTGTTTTTATGAACCAAGGCAACTCTTGTCTTGTTTTACTAGTTGAAATTAAAATTGTTTTTTCAGGAGAAATGTAATTACAAAGTTCTGTACAAATCATACCACCAAACGAAACACCCATTAAATAAAAAGGTTTTGATGTGTCTATTTGTGGAATAAATTTTTTAGCATACGATTGCATCGTGTCATTTTTTTCAGGCAAAGGCCAATCTAAAACAACAACTTCTGCCTGTTTTATTTTGATATTGATATATAACTCCTCCGTAGTACCTAAGCCAGGAATGGCATAAATTTTTAGCATGATAGTTTATATTATTCCAAAACATTCCATCTAGAAGGATTATAGTCAATTTGTTTAAAATGACAGCCAACCATTCGGTAATGCGATATTTTTTCTTTTTGAACGAAGGCAGACAATACTAAATTTTGTTTTTTCCATTTTTCAAATTCGGAGCCTACAAAAAATTCCAAATAAATATGTTGCACTTTTTGAGGGGAATCATAAAAATCACGTAATAGAGTTGCTTTATAAAATGCAGCCTTATCTCTCCCATTTCCTATTGTTAAGCAAAGTTGATCCTTTCCTAAATCACTTATCGAATCAACTACTAACGCCAAATCAACAACCATATATTGCCCCTGTTTTAAATTAGATTTTTGTAGCGGCAACGTTACATTAAAAGGATACGCATTATCTTTTATATTAAAAGGAATATCTAAGCTATCACCGAAATGCGTAAATGCCTTTTTATCATTCACGTATATCTCCACATCACTATTAAAGATGGAGAGTGTATTAATTATAGAAACATCTACATTTTTAGTTTTCAACTTAGAAAACACAGATGTATTTCTATAATAATCTTCTTGATGAGAAACCAAATAAGGGTATTGTTCTTTAATCAACAGCATTTGTTCGGTATTAACAGCACCTACTACAATGTATGGTTGTTTTAATTTTTTTAAATACTGTTTCAGTTTATTGTTGTTATTAATAAACGTATCAGAACTAAGTATATAATCAATTTTAGTATGGTATTTTTTTTCATATACATACACAAAAAATGGCTCGGCAACATACAACGAAGCTACTTTATTTTTGCCAACTTGTTTTTGCATATCAAGTGTTGTTTTACATTGCGATTCGAAATCATGTACATGCACTTTTGTAAAATAATGTTTTTTATAAAGTATCTGAAAACTCATCAATCCCATTAATAACAAGCAAAACAGCGTTACTTGTTTTTTAGATAAAAAAGAAACGAACGAGCTGATAAATAAAATGAAACAAATGCCGGAGAACAATAAACAAGAACTTTGTAGAATAGGATTTTTATAAACTGAATACAAATGAATAACAGTATAGTTTAAAACAAAAATCCAAACTAAAAATAATTGCTTTTTTGTAATAGGCGTTAATTTAAAAATGGAAACGATCATGATTCCTGAAAACAATATCATATTAATAATGCCTGAAATACCGCATCCCAAAAGCGTTTTGATGAAGAAATAAATTTCATTACTCCTAGGCGGAGGCAACCATCCCCCCACAGAAGTTCCTATACCGCCCACTGAAAATTGAGATAAGGTAATGGATAAATGCGGTAGGTATAATAAAATAGTTGCTAAACAGGCTATAAAATAAAACAACAATCTTTCTTTTTTAATATAACATAAAGACAGCGCTACAACTGTAAACGCAAAGAAACAACTCAGATGATGATTATAAGCGCACAACAAGCCGAACACCATAAACCATGCATATTGTTTTTTATCTAATTTCTCTGTAAATAAAATATGAAAGACACTATGCAAAAATAAAATAGAAAACAAAACACCTGTTATATACATGCGTGCATAAGAACTGTAAACTAAAAATATAAATGAAAAAGACAAGATAGTGGCTGAAACCAAGCCTACGCGATCATTAAAAAAATCTTTTCCTATGCGATAGATATTCCAAACAGATAATATACCGCAGAGTAAAAAAGGTAACTTAATAGCGATCTCATTGTAACCAACTAATTTTACCCAAAGCCACAAAAACACTTGTACCAAAGCAGGGTGTGTATCTTGCTCTACTCCAAATTTGAGTTCATCTCCAAAAGATGCATAAATAGTGCGACTTAGCCCACTCAATTCATCGTGACTAAATTGATACGATTGAATGGGGATGAAACGAAAAGAAATGCCAACTCCTATAATAAAGCAGAGCAACCAATTTTCTTTTAAATATGTTGAAATTGAATTCAAATTATGAGCTCTAATCTAAAAAAAAATTAGCATTTTTACACTATTGTTTGCCCAGGTGTTGGAATGGTATACAAGTGCGCTTGAGGTGCGTATGTCGCAAGACGTGGGAGTTCGAGTCTCCTCCTGGGTACAAAAATGTCTCTTGGACAGAAAGCTGTAGCAGAAGAAATAGTTGGGAAAGCTATTGAAACTATTGTGCCAGAACAAGAAAAGAAACCAGTAGAAAAGTAGCAGAAAAATAAATGGAGATTATAAAACACATATTAATTGGTTGTATTTTTATTGTAATTGGTATAGTGACTCTATATTTATCATATAAACATCCAACGAAAAGTGTAGGGTTGAGAGCTACTAATATTAGCGGATACCTTGGTGGTCTCGCATTTATTTTAATGGGTGTTTTAGAGTGTTTTGGCTATTTTAATTAGTAATCTTCTATTTTTTTCGCCCTTGTTGGTGTTAGCATAAAAAACATAGCCATTGCAGGTGTTATCACCTGCAATAAAGTTATTTAACCCAACTGGTATCAGGGTTTTTATTGGTGTTAATGAGAGCGTGAATATACACGGTTTTAGAAGGTTCGTTAATGGTAAAGTGTAGCATGTAATGAAATTTAAGGATAGGCAAACAATGAATATGAGCGTATCTATTTTCAAAAAAAGGATTTTTGCGTAGCACGTCGTAAGCCTCTTGTATAGCATTAAATAGCCGTAGCGCTTTATTGTTGCTTTTAGCTTGGTGGTATTCAATAGCTTGATCAATCTCTAAATCAGCACGGTAATCAATAATTAATTCAAAAGCCATACTTCTTTTTTAATTTTTTAGTAGACTCTTCAACAGATATATAATCCTCGGGTTTTGCATTTTTTATTCTATCCAGTACAATTTTTTGTTGCCATTGAGGCACCTCAAAATTATCAGTATTATCAAGAGTTTCGGGTAATAGTGTTTTAATCAATTTCTTTTTTTGATTAACAGGTAATTGTTTTACCAGTTCAATAATTTGATTAAAGGATAAAGGTAATTGATAAGCGTTAGCGGTTATACTAGCCATGGTGTAAGTTAATTAATGTGCTGTTTGTTTATACATGTTATCAAGTTGAGACTTAGCAATAATAGCGTCTAATAGATACAAAGCCGTTTTTTTACCCATTGTATCAAAAGCTTGTATGATTTTAAAACGACTAATAATTTCTTTATCTAATCCAGCTTCCTTAGCAATTTCGTTAGACGTTCCATTCATTAAGAAATCTACGCTTGTATCTAAGGCTTTAGCCAATTTAGTTAAGGCATCAGTACTGGGTTTAAAATCCCCCCTTTCATATCGAGATACTTGGGTAAAATGTACGCCCACTTTATCGGCTAATTGCTTCTGCGATAAGCCTTTTTGCTTTCTTAATGATTGCATTCTGTTAGAAAAACTCATAATATAATTTCTTTATTAACACAAAAGTACGCATAAATACTATTGAAAATAGGTAATTACTATACACTTGTTGAAAACTACTTGCGTTTTAAAATATTATAAACTGGGGTATCCCTTTAGCACATACACAAAAAAGCCTATATTAGTTGCTCATGGAGTATCTTAAAAATCAATATGAGTTTGATAAATTATTTTCAACAGATAAAGAATGCGTTTCATTTTTACATAATCTTAAATACCCAGATGGTTTTATTTGCCAAGCATGTAGCTGTTTGGAACACTGGATTAATACTCGAAATGTATTCGTTTGTAAAAATTGCAGAAAGGAATCAAGTATAACCTCGGGAACATTGTTCCGTAAAAGTAGATTACCTTTAAACCATTAAAATAAAATCAACAATGTATCGATAATATTAAATAATGAAACAGCAGCGGAAGTCGACTTTAAACTCGCTTTTCCAGTTAAATAATTTTATAAAAGAAACTAATTTTATTAAAAGAACGCTTATATTTATAAAAAACATAACACTATGAAAAACATAATCATCGCAGTTCTATTACTACTAAGTATTTCTTATTCGGCTCAAATTACATACAAAGTGGATATTAGAGCAAATAAATTCTTTAAAACATATACTGATTATGTTGATAATAAACCGATAGAGGGAATTAAATTTAAAAGCTTAGGAACTTTCGGGACGACAATTGAAGTAGAACAAAACGGTGTTATAGAAAAAATAAAGGAGTCGAAAAATCCTTATAGTTGGTTTTGTAATGAGCAAGGAATATTAATGAGAGTTTTTGACGGAACACTTTACTATGTTATTGTTGAAGGGCCTATTTGTTATTATATTAAAAAAGAGCAAGCTTGGGCTGGTTACAATGTAAATATTACTCTAAATAAAATGGAAGATGAAATTTACATTATGCCCACTGGAAATGAGCCTTATAAGGAGTATTACTCAGATTCTATAAACGGTGAAATTAAAGTTTTTAAAAACAATATGTTTGATGAGTATTTAGAAAAGTATAGCTTAAAAGAACAATATGAAGCCGAAAAATTAAAACGAGAAATGAAAGATTCTGTTTTAGATTATAAAAATAAAGAATGGAGAAAAAAAATTAAATATAAAAAACTAATTAATGAAAAAATGAAGTAATTTTTTAAGACATAATCATATTTATTAAAACATTGTTCTTTAAAAATTAATCCTAAGTATTAACTCATAAAATCTAATTTTCTAATAGTTGTTATTCATTAAGATTTTAATTGCTTGAAAGTCGGTTAAGTAGTTCGATAAATGCAACCGTTCGTGTACTTTTTTTTATTTTTATTTAAAAAGGCATTTGATAGAAATAGTATAACATTTTATTTATTTGAACACTTCCTTTAACATAGTTATGATTGGTGCTGGCAATGTAGCCTATCACATCATTCAATCACTAAAGTCTAACAAAACAATTAACATCACACAGGTATTTAATCATCGCAAAACAGCTAAAGCAAAACTCTTAGCTAAAACAAATCATTGCGCGTTTGTGTCGGAATACTTGAAAATAAACACAATGGCAGACATGTATATCATTTGTGTGAAAGATGATGTTATACCAGAAGTAATAAAACAATTAATGCCGTTAAAATTAAAAGGCTTGATTGTACACACTTCCGGAAGCATAAACTTGTCTGTTTTGAAGCAGGCGTCTCCTCAAATAGGCGTGTATTACCCGTTGCAATCTTTTTCTTATGCAGATACTATAGATTGGAAACACACACCAATTTTAATTGAAGCTAATTCAAAAAAATCGCTAACCGTTTTAAAAGTAATAGCAACAAGTGTTTCAAGCACTGTAAAAAATATGAGTTCTGAAAAACGTTTGCGATTTCATTTAGCGGCAGTATTTGCATCTAACTTTACAAATGCCTTATACGATAGTGCTTTTAGAATCATCGAAAATAATTTATCTAAAAAAGACACACAATTATTGTTGCCGTTAATGACACAAGCTTTTGGGAAGCTTACGCATCTATCTCCAAAACAATCACAAACAGGGCCTGCTATGCGACACGATAATGTGGTTATGAAAAAACATTTAGAATTATTAAAATCAGACAAACAATTAACAGATGTATATAAACTATTATCAGAGTTGATCGTTTTCCAACAAACAAACTAAACATGCAAAATTTTAAAGAAAAATTAAATCATATTAAAACATTTTTATTTGATGTAGATGGCGTACTAACAACGGGCTCTGTATTAGTGATGGAGAATGGTGAACTCGTTCGTAATTTGAATTCTAAAGATGGCTATGCCTTGCAATTAGCTGTTAAAAAAGGCTATCGCATCGCTATTATTACAGGCGGCAACAGCCAAGCTGTTAAACAAGCATTGATGAGTTTAGGCATTGATGATATATTTTTAGCTCAGAGTGATAAATTACAATGCTATAAAGATTATATCTACGAGAATCAATTAAACGAAGAAGAGATTGTTTATATGGGCGATGATTTACCTGATTACGAAGTCATGAAACGTGTTGGCATAGCAGCATGCCCAAATAACGCTGCACACGAGATCAAACAAATAAGCATTTATATTTCCAACCGAAATGGCGGTGAAACCTGCGCTCGCGACATCATCGAACAAGTGATGCGTTGCCAAGGCACTTGGGAAATTACTGGTTGGTAATTGGTTTTATGTTTTTTCACAACAGAGACACAAAGAACTCAAAGTCGATTTGTCAAAACATATTTATCATACGTTAGTATAGGCGCAGTTGGTTTAGCAATAGAAGGGGCCTCCAGATAACATATCATTAACGCCAGAGCAAAAGAAAAATAATGAAGCAGCCCAACCTAAAGAAGATACTTCAGAGGAGGATGCTAATCAAATGATAGAAAGTGCAAAGAATTTTAAAGAAAAAATTCCTGAAATTGTTCCTCCAATAAAAGGTAATGGGAAAATTCCTAGTAAAGAAAACTTTAAAAGTGAATTTTTAAAATTAAAACCAGAAGCTAAATAAATGTACAGATATATAATAATTATAATATTAATTTATTTTGGATCAAATGGCATTTGTCAGGAGAATTTAATCTTTTCACAAGCTAAAAACTTGGCTAATACTAAAAAATTTGATTCTGCTATTGTAAAACTAAACGAATTAATTAATCTAAATCCAAATGAGTATAATTATTATAAATTAAGAGCTAGGTGTTATTACAAATTAAATAAATATACCGAATCGATTTCTGATTGTAATAATTTTATGAAATTTATTACCACAGATCCTGAAACTTACAATTTGAGGGGTTTAATTTTTTTTAAACAAAATTTATTTGAAAAAGCAGCTGAGGACTTTTCATCTGCTGTGACATTAAATAATACAACTAGGGACTATTTTTTTAATTTAGGTTTGTGTTATAAGAAAATGACGCAATATGAAAAGGCTATTTCTAATTTCAAGAAATGTGTTATCATTAAACCAAATGATAAAGATTCCTATTATAAATTAGTTGAATGTTATAATATTTTAGGAGATTATAAAAATGGGCTAATTATATTAGATTCAATCAAAAATTTCAAGCGAGATTTTGACCCTTTATTTGTTTTAGAACAAGAGTCTAGTTTATTATTTAAAAAAAAAGAATTTAACTTAGCCCTAAAAAAAGTAAATGAATTAGAAAAGATATATGGAAAACTTAGCGATGAATTTTTATTCATTAAAGGATTATCTTATTATTATTTGAATGATTACAACCAGGCTATTCCTATATTAAATAGTTTAATAGAAAACAATAAAGACTTTTATTCTGCTTCTATATTGGCAAGAGCTAATTGCTATTTTCATAAGCAGAATTATGAAAATGCAATTAAGGATTACGAAAAAATTAACTTAAATGCAAAAAATAAAGCTGAAATTTCATCAAAATTAGGATATTCCTATTACAAGGTTGGCAATTTTATAAAAGCTGATTTCTATTTTAATGAATTAGAAAAATCAAATAAAAATGACCCTTATTATTATTTCTATATGGGTATTGTTAATTCAAATAAAAAGAAATATGAAATCGCATTAAATCAACTTTATTTAGCTTTGAAAAATGGCTACAAGGATTCTGCTGAGGTTTATAAATATTCTGCTGAGATTTATAGTAAACAAGCAAATTATAAAAACGCGATTCAGTGCATAGATTCAGCTCTTAAAATAACCCCAAATGACGCAGTATTAATTTCTGTTAAAGGAATGAATTATGCTTTAAGTAGCGGATTAAATAATGGATTAGAATATCTTAATCGGGCGGTAAAATTAAATCCTGAGTGTGTTAGTTGTTTGAAAAATAGAGCTAATGTTTATGTTGAATTAAAAAACTATGATTTGGCAATTAATGATTTTAAAAATTTGATGATTTTAGATTCAACAGATGAAGGATATTTATACTACATAGGGCTGTTTAGTTTATATTTAAAAAAATTAAATGAAGCAGATTATTATTTTCAAAAACTTTTATTAAAAGATTCTAATTCATATTATCCGTATTTTGGATTAGCATTATTAAAAGCAAACCAAAATAATTACACTCAAGCTATAGAGTTTTCAAATAAGGCCATAGAATTAGCTCCAAACCAAGGTGATATATATATTAATAGAGGTAAATATTTTTTAGCTTTAAATAAAGAAAATGAGGCTTGTTTAGATTTTAAAATTGCAAAAAAATTGGGCGTAACAGATGAAGAATCACTAGGGTTCATGAAAAAAACATGTAATTAGGATTCCCTCAAAAAGCACAACGCAAATTCCGAGAAACCATTAAAATAAAATCAACAATGTATCGATAATATTAAATAATGAAACAGCAGCGGAAGTCGACTTTAAACTCGCTTTTCCCGTTAAATAATTTTATAAAAGAAACTAATTTTATTAAAAAAGGCTATCGCGTGGCCATTATTACAGGCGGCAACAGCCAAGCTGTTAAACAAGCATTGATGAGTTTAGGCATTGATGATATATTTTTAGCTCAGAGTGATAAATTACAATGCTATAAAGATTACATATACGAGAATCAATTAAACGAAGAAGAGATTGTTTATATGGGCGATGATTTACCTGACTACGAAGTCATGAAACGTGAAGGCATAGCAGCATGCCCAAATAACGCTGCACACGAGATCAAACAAATAAGCATTTATTTCCAACCGAAATGGCGGTGAAACCTGCGTTCGCGACATCATTGAACAAGTGATGCGTTGCCAAGGCACTTGGGAAATTACTGGTTGGTAATTGGTTTTATTCTTTAACACAGAGATACGGAGTAACCAGAGTTTACAGAGTTAAATTACTAAACAGCGATGCGGTCTTAAAAAAAGCCTTCTCCGTGAACTCTTTTTTCTCATTTAACTTCGTGTTGAAAATTTTTCTAGAGTTATGTTTTTCAACACAGAGGCATAGAGTAACCAGAGGACTCAGAGTTTATTCGCTAAACGAAATATGTGTATTCTAAAAGTAGTTTCTCCGTGAACTCCTTTTTCTCATTTAACTCCGTGTTGAAAAAAACTGTTTTTACAAAGCCTCGCTAACAACCTCTTTCACGGCATCAGGCAATAAGCGTTTTAATAATGCTTCGATGCCTGCTTTTAATGTCAATGTACTGCTTGGACAACCACTGCATGAGCCACGCATTTGAACAGTTACCAGGCCGTCTACTAAACTTTTGAATGTAATTAAACCACCATCATTTTCTACCGCGGGACGAATATATTGTTCAAGCACTTCTACAATTTTAGCTTCCACTTCGTTTTGAGGAGCGACGTGTTGCGTACTAATGGTTTTAGTTTCTGTAAACGTATTATCAATAGCAACATCTTGCTTCGGAAGTGCTGTTACAATAAGCTTTCCAGCGTTTAAGTATTCTGTTAAAAAACTACGAAGCTCTAAGGTGATGTCGTCCCAATCAACAGCATCCGTTTTAGTAACCGTAATATAATTAGCTGAAATAAAAATAGTTTTTACAAAAGGAAATTGAAACAATTGCTTCGCAATGGGAGCCGTAAGGGTTTCGGAGCTGTTTTTATATTCAGCACTTGCCCCTTTTTCGTTTATTAAAACTTTATTAGCAACAAATTTCATTGAAGCAGGATTAGGTGTTGCTTCTACGTATATAATATATGGAATAGCGTCTACAGTCATGGTGTTTTTTTGAAGTACAAATATCGTTAAGTTATCTATGGGATGCAAAAGAATATAACAGGTTTTTAAATTGTAAACGAAAAAGATCTATTTCAATAAAAGCCTTAACTTTATTACCTTATTTGTAACTAACACAAGATGCAACAACAAGTTGATTTTTTAATTATTGGTAGTGGTATTGCAGGCTTAAGCTATGCTCTAAAAGTTGCCGAAAAAGGAACTGTTT
>JANYGR010000181.1 GCA_025359355.1 Bacteroidota bacterium
AACGTATTTCTCCAATGAAACACTATTAATCAATGAAAAACTAAGAGATATTTATTTAGCCATGCATCATAGACCATTTAATATAGATGGAAACGCTTTTTTACAATTTAAAAAAACATATTTTAAAAAGTGCGATGCTCTAAAACAACAGTATTCATGGTTGAATATTGAGACTGAATTAAACTATTTTAAAACAGAATGATGCTGTTTTAAAAACACAGAGTAACAATAGATATTGAGTATATAGAGCTCTTTTATAAAACTCTGTAAACTCTTTTTCGCTGTGTTAAGAATACTATAAATACTTTTATATAAATGAAACATATTAAACATATATTTTTTGATTTAGACAATACCTTATGGGATTTTGAAAAAAACTCTCGTGAAGCTTTATTGCATTTATTTACAGAGTCTGAGATCTCTAACTTATGCAATGTTTCTTTTGAAAGTTTTACCAAAACCTACGAAAACATCAACCATCATTTATGGCACCAATACAGCTTAAAGCAAGTAGTTAAAGAAGAATTACGTTACCAACGATTTTACCAAACCTTTAAACATTATCATTACAACAATATACAATTAGCAAAACAATGGGCTGATGATTATTTAACCATATCGCCCTATAAAACCCATTTGATAGAAGGTTCTATAGAAACATTAAATTACCTGCAAAGCAAATATATCCTGCATTTAATTACCAATGGCTTTAAAGAAGTACAACATATTAAATTAGATTGTTGTGGTTTAAAACCTTTTTTCAATCATTTGATTATTTCAGAAGATCATGGTTATAACAAACCCGACATTAAACTATTTGAAATAGCCGAAAACCTTGCTAATACAAACAAAAATGAATGTGTGATGATTGGCGACAATTACGAAGCTGATATCATTGGAGCACTTAATGCCGGTTGGGATGCTATTTATTTATCATCGAATCCAATTGAAAATCCCATTGAAAAATTGATTCGCATTGAAAAACTCATCGAGTTGAAAGATTTATTTTAATTTTTTTACGCTCATTTCACGATGCAAAAGAACCGTATTTATTGCCTTATTGGTAACCCTATTTTTCCTTTGGTTTCGGGGCATACATTTCGTACTTTCATCCCTTAAATTTTAAAACAGTAAACCATGCCAATAAGAATGTCGGACGATGACGACTCGAACTCTGGTTACAGCGGAAATCAGGGAAGTAAAAACTCTGGCGGAGGCGGCGGGAGCGGTTTCCCGGGCAGTGGTATTATAGGAATGCTTTTGCCATTATTATTACGTTATCCTAAAGTAACGATACCGATTATTATTATTGCAGGCTTATTTTTCTTTTTTAAAGGCGGTTGTAGTGGAGATCATAGCTCTCATTCTCAAGAACAACGAACTTCTTATAGCACTGGAGCTACATTAGATCCTAAGGTATATGACAGTACAGATGTTTACGCGGCTCTTAGCCCTGATGAACAATTACCTGAGCGCGTTAGCTTAGAACAGTTTTCGCCCTCTGTTGGCGACCAAGGACAGCAAGGCTCATGCGTTGGTTGGGGAAGTACCTATTGCGCCCGAACCATTTTAGAGGCTGTCGCAACTCGCCAAAACCCGGATCAACTTAAATTTAGTCCTGCATTTACCTATAACCAAATTGGTTTGGAAGGTTGCCAAGGTACTTACATTGATAAGGCTATGGATGTGCTTACTCAAAAAGGAGGCGTGCCATATAATCAATTTCCTTATGATGAAAACTCTTGCTCCAAACAACCTGATAATTATGTGTTAAAGGAAGCTTCTCAATTTAAAATGAAAGGCGCTAATCGTCTTTCTATCAGTGGTGATGATTATACCTGCGATGTTAATGCCATCCGCGAAAACTTAGCTCATAATGCGCCTGTTGTTATTGGCATGAGTGTTGGCGGTAGTTTTATGCAAGACATGGAAGGTCAAGAATTTTGGCAGCCAACCAATAACGATTATTCTCAAAGTGGGTTTGGTGGTCATTGTATGTGTATTATCGGTTACGATGATTATAAATTTGAAAATGATGGTGGTTTTTTAATACAAAATTCGTGGGGGCCTAAATGGGGAAAAAACGGAAGAGCTTGGGTGAGTTATAAAGATTTTGTTCAGTTTGCTAACGAGGCTTATGGCGTATATCCTATGCCTGATAAGGCGAGCCAAACATCGCTCAATTGTGAAATTGCTTTAATTGATAAAGAAACGAAAAAACCGTTTGCCTTAACCAACAAAGGAAACAATGTATATAGTACAACTACTCCGATGAAAATTGGGTCAAAATTTAAAGTACAACTAAAAAACAATTTGGAATGTTACGTGTATGTTTTCGGAAAAGAAACCGATAAT
>JANYGR010000190.1 GCA_025359355.1 Bacteroidota bacterium
TTTTCTGATTCGCGAGTAGAGATTGATAACTCTACATCTTCACTAAATAAACGGTAAGCGCATAATAATTGTACTAATTCTTTATCGGTTACAATTACGTTTGGTTCGATAATACCTTCTGCTGGGCGCATACGAGGGAAAGAAATAGAATATTTTGTTTGCCAATATGTTTTTTGTAAGTAATCTAAATGTAAGGCACAGAAAAATGAATCAACTCTCCAGTCTTCTAAGCCTAATAAAACACCTAACCCAATTTTGTGTGTGCCTGATAATCCAACTCTGTCTGGCGTTTCAAGTCTGTAATCGAAATTTGATTTCTTTCCTTTAGGATGATACTGTTTGTAAACTTCTTTGTGATAGGTTTCTTGGTAAACTAAAACAGAATAAACACCTGCTTCGTGAAGCTCTTTATATTCAGCGATTTCAAGAGGTTGCACTTCTATAGAAATATTAGCGAAGTGAGATTTAATTAATTCTATAGCATGTTTAAAATAAGCGACATGAACGGTATGATTGGCTTCGCCAGTAACTAAGAGAATATGATTGAACCCTTGAGATTTAATAAATTGTACTTCTTTTAAAATTTCTTCGTCGGATAATGTTTTACGTTTTACTTTATTATCTATACTAAAACCACAATACGTACAAATATTATTGCACTCATTGCTTAAATACATGGGCGCATATAACTGAATTGTTTTTCCAAAACGTTTGGTAGTTAAGCCATGACTTATACTCGCCATTTGCTCTAAATAGGGCATTGCGGCAGGCGATATGAGTGCTTTAAAATCTTCAAGTGTTCGTTTTTTAGATGCCAAAGCATTCTCTACATCTCTATTTGTTTTAGAGTAGATGGATGCTTTTTGTTCTTCCCAGTTATATGTATCGAATATGTTTTTAAAATTCATTTTATTTCTCGCAGAGTGTCGCAGATTAATACGCAGAGTCTCGCTGATGTTTTTATAAGTTATTTACAATACGTGTTATAGAATCTTTTAATGATGAAGAATTGAAATTGATTAATAATCCCAGTTTTTTATTTGATAATTTTAAATAAGTTAATAGTTGTTTATGATGTACATCCATTAATGATTCTACGGATTTAATTTCAATGATTACTAAATCATTTACAAGAATATCCAGTCTAAATCCTACATCCATTTTTATATCCGCATATATCATTGGAACTCCAATTTGAGTTTTTACATCAAAACCCTCTTGTATTAATTCGTAAGCCAATGCAGTTTCATAAACAGATTCTAATAAACCAGGTCCTAATGCAGTATGAACCTTGAAGGCTGCGCCTCTGATTGCATATGATATATCGTTTTCTGTCATTGTGTTATTTATTTTCTCGCCGAGTTTTTTGTTTTTTTTATCTGCGAAACTTAACGTTTTTATTTGCGTTCATCTGCGAGCAATTTTTATTCATTTATTTTTTCTCGCAGAGTATCGCGGATTAATTCGCAGAGCCTCGCCGAGTTATTTCGGTTTATTTTTATCTGCGAAACTTAGCGCATTTATCTGCGAATATCCGCGAGAAACGTTTATTCATTTAAAAAACTCGTTAAAGGACTCGTTGCAGATGCTCTGTTACTAACTTTTGAAAGACCAGCTTCATAAGCCATACGGCCAGCAACAACAGCATTTTTAAAAGCTACTGCCATTTGTATAGAATTGTTTGAAGAAGCAATTGCAGTGTTTACTAAAACAGCATCGGCTCCCATTTCCATTGCTTTAGCTGCGTGTGATGGCGCGCCAATACCAGCATCTACAATAACAGGAACTTTACTTTGCTCAATAATAATTTCTAAAAAATCTTCTGTCTTTAATCCTTTGTTGCTTCCAATAGGCGAACCCAAAGGCATAACAGCGGCTGTTCCCGCATCTTCTAATCGCTTACATAATACAGGATCAGCGTGAATGTATGGCAACACAATGAATCCAAGCTTTGCTAATTCTTCTGTTGCTTTTAATGTTTCAATAGGGTCGGGCATTAAGTAACGAGGATCTGGATGAATTTCTAATTTAATCCAATTAGTTTCTAACGCCTCTCTTGCTAATTGTGCAGCAAACACTGCTTCTTTGGCGTTACGCACTCCAGACGTGTTGGGCCATAACTTAACGTTTGCTTTTTTTAAAGCTTCTATTAAATCATCACTTGGCGCATCTGTATCAATACGTTTTAAGGCAACTGTTACCATTTCTGTTCCAGATGCGATAATGGAATCGTACATTTTTTGGCTAGAGCCATATTTACCACTTCCTAAAAATAAACGTGATGTGAATTGGTGATCGGCTATTTTAAACATGTTTTAATAATTATAAGTTATGAATGATGAGTTATAAGTTTACTTTACTATATAAAATATCATGTATTTGTTTTACTATCTCTTTTTTATTTTCTGAATTTGTAATTAATCCTGAAACCGCAATGCCGTAAACACCAGTTTCCATAATGGTTTCAACGTCTTTCAATTCAATACCGCCAATAGCATAAATAGGAGTGGTTAAGTTTTCTTTTTGCATTTGCTGAATAATAGTTTGATAACCATTTATTCCTAAAATCGGACTTAATTTTTCTTTGGTACTTGTAAATTGATAAGGCCCTAAGCCAATATAATCAACACTTTCGGAGCAACGTTGTTTTATATGTTCAAAGGTATTAGCAGTGCCTCCTATTATTTTATTTGGAATTATTTTTTTTGCTTCAGTAACACTCATATCACCTAATCCTAAATGTAAAGCATCAGCATTACATTTTTCTGCAACATGTGTGTTGTCATTTATAATGAGTATTGCATCATATTGATTACATAAGCCTTTCGCTTGATTAGCATAATCTACATATAATTCATCAGAAATATTTTTTAATCGTAATTGAATTAATTTAACGCCCGCTTGTAATGCAGATTCAATGTTTTGAATATGAACATCGGGAGTTAAACCTTGAGATATGTATTGTAATTTATGCAACATGATAGGCCAATAAATTTGGATTACTACTTAAAATTGTTTCTATGTATAGTTTTGATTTTTGACAAGCGGTGTCTAAATCATTTCCTAACGCTAAGTTTGCTGTGATAGCTGATGAAAGAATACAGCCTGAGCCATGCTTAGGATAAATGTTTAGAGTAGTTTGTTTTTTGAGACTGAGCGGAGTCGATTCTTGGTGGCTGAGCGGAGTCGAAGCCACAAGTTTTAAATACAAAAAATCTACGCCTTCATTTTCTTTACTATGTCCACCTTTTAATAACACATGGGAATAATTTGATAAAAATTTAGCAGCTTCTTTTTCATTTTCTAAACCACTTAATTTTTTTACTTCATTTGTATTTGGCGTAATTAAATAAATATTTTTTAATACTTCTTCTAATTTCGATTTATCGATTGCTTCCATTAAATTAAACCCAGTTGAAGCTGAAAGCACAGTGTCCCAAACAATGGTAATATTTTTATTTTGTTCTTTCAAAAAACTAACAACCGTATGAAGCGTATTTAAATTTTCAATAATTCCAATTTTTACAAATTCAATATGGTATTTGTTTATCAGTGGTTTTATATGTTCAATAATTTCTTCGCTCGAAAACCAATTCACTCCAATAAAATTATCTTCGGTTTGATTAGTAATAGAAGTATTAACCGCCATGCCCAAACATTGGTGTTGTTCAAATGTTTTAATGTCGGCTAACACGCCAGCGCCGCCACAAGGATCAAATCCTGCAATACTTAAAACTATGGGGCGATTATAATTCATATTTTATTTTCTCGCAGAGTATAGCTGATTAATTCGCGGAGGCTCGCAATTGTTCTTTTGTATTTATCTGCGAAACTCGGCTTTTTCATTTGCGCAAATCTGCGAGATCTTTTTAAAATTAGTTATTCCGTCGTTATTTTGCCACACCGATCCTAATAGAGCAATACCATCAAATCCCATTTCAAACGCTTTAGAACAGTTAGTTTCATTAATGCCTCCTAATGCAATTAATTTAATTTTCGATTTTTTATTTATCAAACTCAAATCAAATAATTGTGCTTGGTAATTTGGTTTTGAGATGCTATCAAATACAGGACTTAAAAAAGCGTAATCAAATTTGTCGGATAGTTGATTGTAATCATCAGTAGAATGTATAGAAGTTGATAGAATTACGCCTTCTGATTCATAGGTTTCAAGCGCATCTTCAATTAATTGCTTTCGACTCACTTCATTAAAGTGTAAACGATTGATCCCAAAACTTTTCGCTAAATAATGATGACTATGCAATGCTATTTTAGAATAATAGATTGGATTTATTTCTTGAAGTAACAGTACTAATTCCTGAGCTGAGCTTTCAGGCTTACGCAAATGAAAAATAGCCAACCCTTCATCAAACAATTTATTGATGAGGGATGCCTCATTTGTAACAGGCGTAGGATTTGAAATAACAATGATGTGACTTCGACTCCGCTCAGCCACCGTTAAAGCATTCGTCACATATTGAGAGTTAATTAAAATCGAATCAACAGATTGTTTTGCTAAATTATTATTCATTCGATTTAATTGTGTTTGATGACTAAGCGGAGTCGAAGTTACTTTGTTTTTATAATGACTTTCATTTTTACATTCTGCTAATTCATTTAGCTTCTCTTGAAATCCTAAAATCAAAGCTTCTTTCTTTTTTCTATTCCAACCTTGTATTTGTTTTTCTCTATAAAATGCTAAGTCTATTCTTTCAAACTCTTCGTAATAACGTAATTGAACAGGTAAATGTTTTTTAGTATGATTTGCGCCTTCGCCTGCTTCATGTTGTTTTAATCTTAAGTCAAGATCTATTGTACTACCAGTATAATAACTGCCATCAGAACATTCTAATATGTACATATAACCTTTCATTTTATTTCATTGTGTGGCTTCGGCTCCGCTCAGCCACCGCCACTCAATATCATGTTATAAAAAAATAGTCTTCCTTAATTATAATGGTGACTGAGCGGAGCCGAAAATTCTGGTGACTGAGCGGAGCCGAAGTCACACTTACGAATAAATCTGACTTCCTTTTTGTTTAAATTCTTCTGATTTATCAAACATCCCATTAGCCGCAGATTCCCTGATTTCCTGTGTGATTTTCATTGAGCAAAATTTTGGCCCACACATAGAACAGAAGTGAGCAACCTTAGCACCATCAGCTGGTAATGTTTCATCATGAAATTCACGAGCAGTATCTGGATCTAATGATAAATTAAATTGATCTTCCCAACGGAATTCGAAACGAGCTTTGCTTAATGCATTATCGCGGTATTGCGCACCAAAATGACCTTTCGCTAAATCAGCAGCATGAGCCGCTAATTTGTAAGTAATCACTCCATCTTTTACATCTTTTTTATTTGGTAAACCTAAATGTTCTTTTGGTGTTACATAGCACAACATCGCAGTTCCAAACCAACCAATCATCGCCGCACCAATAGCAGAAGTAATATGATCGTAACCAGGCGCAATATCAGTAGTCAATGGCCCTAGTGTATAAAAAGGTGCTTCGTGGCATTCTTTTAATTGCTTATCCATGTTTTCTTTGATCAAATTCATTGGCACGTGACCAGGTCCTTCAATCATCGTTTGTATATCATGTTTCCAAGCAATTTTCGTTAACTCACCTAAGGTTTCTAATTCTGCAAATTGTGCAGCATCATTAGCATCAGCAATTGACCCTGGACGTAAACCATCTCCTAAAGAAAAGGCAACGTCGTAGTCTTTCATAATCTGACAAATATCTTCGAAGTGTGTGTACAAGAAATTTTCTTTGTGATGTGATAAACACCATTTAGCCATAATAGAACCTCCACGAGACACAATCCCTGTCATACGCTTAGCTGTTAAAGGAATGTAGCGTAATAATACACCGGCATGAATAGTAAAATATGAAACGCCTTGCTCTGCTTGTTCGATTAAAGTATCTCTAAAAATTTCCCAAGTTAAATCTTCAGCTTTACCATTTACTTTTTCTAATGCTTGGTAAATAGGAACAGTACCAATTGGCACAGGCGAATTACGAATAATCCATTCGCGTGTTTCGTGAATATTTTTACCAGTTGATAAATCCATAATAGTATCAGCTCCCCAACGACAAGACCATACCGCTTTTTCAACCTCTTCTTCAATGCTTGATGTTACAGCACTATTACCAATGTTCGCATTTATTTTTACTAAAAAATTACGACCAATAATCATCGGTTCACTTTCAGGATGGTTGATATTGTTAGGAATTATTGCGCGTCCCGAAGCAATTTCATCACGTACAAACTCTGGCGTAATAAATCCTTTAGGAAGATTAGCACCAAAACTTTCCCCAGCATGTTGCTGAGATAAATTTTCGTATTGGCCGTTTAGTTGAGTTTTTAATAAATCATTTTTTTGATTCTCACGAATCGCAATGTATTCCATTTCTGGAGTAATAATGCCTTTTTTGGCATAGTATAGTTGCGAAACGTTATGACCCTTTTTTGCTTTTAAAGGTTTTTTGATATGCTCAAAACGTAACATATCTAATGATTTATCATCTCTTCTGTCTTTACCGAAATCAGAACTAACTGAATCTAATTGCTCAACATCTCCTCTATCTAAAATCCATTGTTCTCTAATTCTTGGTAATCCTTTTTTAATATCGATAGTCATCGAATCATCTGTAAAAGCCCCGCCTGTATCATACACCGTTACTGGCGCATTATGCTCTATCTTTCCATCAGCCATTTTGGTTGGCGATAATATAATTTCGCGCATAGCTACTTTTATGTTGTGGATTTTCCCATCAACATATATTTTTTTCGAACCTGAAATGGCTCCAGTTGAAATGGTTTGTTGCTCTGGTTTTTTTTCTAATTTGCTCATGATGTTTTTAGTGTTTAGTTTTTTTATTTTTCTCGCAGAGTGCCGCTGATTGATTAGCAGAGTCTCGCAGAGTTTTCTTTCTTTTTTTTATCTGCGTAAATCTTAGAGATATTAATTGGAGTTTGTTACCCTCCTTGTGTTGCTTTAATAATTAAAATATTATCGTTTGATTTTATGATGTGATGCTCCCAATTTAATTTTGGAATAACGTTATCGTTAACGGCAACTGCTACACCTTTTTGTTTTTCTCCAAGTTGAGTATTAACAATGGTTTGAAGCGTTGAGTTATCGCTGACAGTGTGTTTTTGGTTGTTGATTAAAATGTCCATTCCTAATATATTTTTTCACTTTAGGAATGACAAGATACGAGGAGTCATTTCACTTTTCCCTTCGATTGTACTAACAATATCAGGTTCAAAGGGTATTATCTCAGCTTATTAAAGCACCCCTAAAGTTAGGATAAAGATAACGAATAAATGGTTATGAATACAACACCGTGTTAAAAACAAATGAATACTAATCTGAGCTAAAAACTGTATCTTTAGAAAATCTTGGAGCATTCAAAATTACATATTCAATCGGCTGATAGTGCTGTTAAGGATTTGAAACTGAGCGCTTTGTTGGAAATGACAAAGGCTATCAATAATAATTTATCGACTTCACAATTATTAGATATTTACCAAGATGTTTTAGAAAACAGATTGAAAGTTGGTAAGTTGATATTGTTTAGCCACGATCAAGAATGGACTTGTATTTTAAAATATGGCGTGGATAGTTCATATAATCATTTGGAATTTGAACCGGAATTGCTTGATATTAAAGAGATTGAAAGCATTACGTTTTCAAAAGGAAATTTAAGTAAACGTTTCGAAATTGTAGTGCCTGTTTTTCATAAACAAACGCCTTTAGCATTTGTATTATTGGGAGATATCAACGACGATAAAATAGAAATGAGTTCTGCAATTAAGCATTTGCCGTTTATTCAAACATTAACAAATGTGATGATCGTCGCTATTGAAAATAAAAAATTATATAAATCATCCATACAAAAAGCAACCATACAAAAAGAACTAGAGTTAGCTCAAGGTATGCAAAAAATGTTGTTCCCTACGTCGCTACCAAATACAGAAGAGTTAGAAATGAATGCCTTATACTTGCCGCACCAACAAGTGGGAGGTGATTACTACGATGTGATTTGGATTAATGAAGTGGAATGTGTGTTTTGCCTAGCCGACGTGTCTGGCAAGGGGTTAGCAGCAGCAATGTTGATGAGTAATTTACAAGCGGCTTTAAGAGTACTTTTAAAATACACTCAAAATTTAACTGAAATAGTCATTGATATCAATCAGTTAATTTGTGATAACGCGAAGACTGAAAAATTTATTTCTTTGTTTATCGCTAAATATAATATTGGTACTCGTAAATTATCGTACATCAATGCTGGACATAATGCGCCGTTGTTGTTTAATAATTACCAAACAATCTCTTTAGATAAAGGTTCTACGTTATTAGGAATAATGAATCCCTTAATGTCTTTAGAAACAGAAACCTTGTTAGTTCCTTTAAATTCAATACTTTTCGCGTATACGGATGGATTAACAGATACCGTTAATAATAGCGATGAAACTCTTTCTGTTGAAGAAATAAAAAATACAGTAACAAAAAATAAATTCTCGAGCTGCGAATTTATTAATAAAGCCATGTTGTTTTATTTAGAAGAGTTTAAAGCAGAAATGCCTTTTGTAGATGACATTGCAATGCTTACCTGTAAGTTTAAGTAGCGCTAACGTTTTCGCAGAATGTTTTGGACGTTTTGCAAATGCTTTGATGTCCCCAGTATTACTAGCAGTTGTTAAAAGTAGTTTGAAGTATTCCGAATAATATGTCAACTTAATATCCTTCAATATCAAAATTATCTTTCACACTAAAAGATATTGTTTAATAGGATTTAAAAACGAGTTACTCTTCTATGGCAATATGGCGTGCCGCCTTCTTTTTCGTAGTATTGTTGGTGGTAATCTTCTGCCGACCAAAACTTAGTTGCTTTTTTAAGTTTTGTAGCTACTTTCAATCCTTTCAATTGCAATAAGCCAATTAATTTTTCGGCAGTGGCTTTTTGCGCATCATCAACATAAAATATTTCCGATAAGTATTGTGGACCAACATCATTGCCTTGACCATTAGCTTGTGTTGGATCATGAATTTCAAAAAATAATTTTGCTAACTCTTCATAAGTTGTTTGGCTGGGATCAAAGGTTACTTCCAATGCTTCCACATGACCTGTTGTATGACTACAAACCTCCTTGTAAGTAGGATTTTCTTTAAAGCCACCAGTATAACCAACTTGTGTACTGAGCACACCTTTAGCATGTTGGAAATAATATTCAACACCCCAAAAACAACCACCCGCAAAAATTGCTTTGTCGGTTTTAGTTTGAACTTTATCCGGAACAAATATCATTGAAATAGAATTAACACAATGCCTCGTATCTTTATCCGTTAAGCCTTCCCCATAAAACACATGTCCTAAATGTCCGTGACAATTAGAGCAGATAATTTCTACTCTACGCCCATCGGCATCAGGAACTTTAGTGACTGCTCCTTTTATTTCATCATCAAAACTTGGCCATCCACAACCCGAATGAAATTTTGAATCTGATTTATATAAAGGTGCATTACATTGTTTGCAAATATAAGTTCCTTTTTCAAATTCGTCTGTATACTTACCGGTAAAAGGCATTTCGGTACCTTTATTAATGATGACGCGTTCTTCTTCTTTAGTTAGGTTGTTTAGTTTCATAGGAGTGTCTTTTTTAATCGTTGAGTTTGAATGGGTGTTGGAAAGTGTATTGCTATTTTGACACTGCGTATTGCAACATCCAATAAGCAAAAATAAAGCAATCAAATAAAAAAACGAATGCTTTTGTTCAGTATTTTTTTTTGATGATTTCATAATTTTTTTTTGATTAGTATAAAAGTAACAAATAAAATGCGATAAGGGTTTCTATTTATATGTTAAACTATTATAAATAGGATTTTAAGTTAACGTACACATTTTCAGAAAAATTTACCCGAACTAATGTTTTAAAATAAAGCAATCTATACATACGTATTATTTTGTACATTTAAGTCTTATAGTATAATACCATGAATAAAATTATTTTCACATTTACTTTTGCATTAGTATCGACTATTGCATTTTCTCAAATTAATTTATTGTATTGTGGTACCGATGAAATGCGCATCAATACACTTAAAAAAAATCCAGAAATTGCTAAAGCAGTTATTAAACGTGAGGCGCAATTAGAAAATTTTACGCAAACTTTTGTGCAAAATTTTCAGGCGAATAATCAAGCACAAAAAACTACGACCACTTCGGCTACTTATATTATTCCCATTGTGTTTCATGTCATCCATAATTATGGTTCCGAAAATATTTCGGATGCTCAGTTAAAAGATGGTATTGATATGTTGAATAAAACATTTCGTAAACAACGTGCAGATACTGCTTCTATTGTATCAGCATTTAAAGGTATTCATGCCGATTGTGATATCGAATTTCGTTTAGCACAAAAAGATCCTAATGGGAATTGCCATAGCGGCATCAATCGCATAGCTTCATCATTAACTAATTTAGGACAACATGATGTGAAGAATTTAATTCATTGGCCTCCTCATCAGTATTTAAATGTATATGTAGTAGCTAATATTCCTAATTTGGCTGGGCACTGCGTGTTACCAGCAGATGCTGATACCATTCCGTTGTGGGATGGAATTGTATTGGCACATAATTATGTGGGAACTATTGGTACATCAAACTTAACACAATCCGTTGCTTTTGCTCATGAGTGCGGACATTACTTGAATCTATTTCATATTTGGGGTGGTAATAACGTACCAGGTTTTTATTATTATCCTTGTGCAGTGGCAACAAAGGATTGTAGTATCGACGATTTAGTAGCAGATACGCCACCTACCATTGGTTGGCAAACTTGTAATTTAGCAGGTGCATCTTGTGGTAATGTAGTTGATAATGTTCAAAATGCAATGGATTATAGTTATTGTAACATCATGTTTACACAAGGACAAAAAGCTCGTATGCATGCCTGTTTGAATTCGCCCATAGCAGGACGAAATAATTTATGGCAAACAGCTAATTTGATTGCTACTGGCGTATATACAACTGCTCCATTATGTAAGGCTGATTTTGTAAGTGATAAAAAAATGGTTTGTCCAAGTAATGCAGTTGCCTTTACTAATACATCTTATGGCGGGACGTTCACATCCTATGCATGGAAATTTCAAGGAGGGACACCTGCAACATCCTCTGTTGCTAATCCTACTGTTACATACGCTTCAGCAGGAACTTATAGTGTAGAATTGAAAGTAAAAAATGGAACAGACTCTGCAACCATTGTTAAACAAAATTATATAGGAGTACAAACGTCAACAGGTACGGCTTTCCCTTATTCAGAAGGATTTGAAGCGGTTACGACATTAAATTGCTCAGAGTGGCTTACCAATAATTTAGATACTTCTAATACTTGGCAACTAACGAATACGGCTTTTGCCAGTGGAAGTAAATCAGCTATGCTCAATAATTTTAGCAGTACTCTTGATGGTAAAGATGAATTGTATAGTAGAGCTATTAATTTATCTGGAGCATCAATATTGAATGTGAGTTTTAAATACGCCTTTGCGCGTAAGGACACCAGTAATAAAGATCAATTGCAGTTGTTTGGTGTTATGAATTGTAACGGAACAGCTTTCGTCAGATTTTCAGCTATTGGAAGTTCACTCGAAACTGTTCCAGTTAAAACTACGGCATTCTATCCAACAACCGCCACTGAATGGAAAACGGTTACAACGACTCTTCCCTCACCTTTATTTACAAGCGGTTTCAGATTAAAGTTTGTGTTTAGTCGCCACGGAGGAAATAATATTTTTATTGATGATATTAATATTGCCATTGATGCAGGTATACGGGATGTAACAGAAGATATTAGTATGCTTACACTTTACCCTAATCCAACAAATGATAATTGCACATTAAAATTTATATTGCAATTACCTAAAACATTAATAGTTTCACTAGTTAATGTATTGGGGCAAAAAGTAATGACCTTAGGAAACATCTTATATAACGAAGGAGAAAATTCGGTAAATTTGAAGACGTATAATTTACCTCAGGGCATGTATACTATTCAACTGTCTGATGGATTGAGGGCAATTAATAAACAGTTAGTTATTTCTAAGTAAACACAACAAGCCTTGTCCTTTAACCTCATATCCGAATTTCAGCCAACAGGCGACCAACCCACTGCTATTAAGCAATTAGTAGAGGGGTTAAATACGAATACCAAACATCAGGTATTATTAGGCGTAACGGGCTCTGGTAAAACATTTACCGCTGCTAATGTTATTCAGCAAGTGAATAAGCCTACGCTTATTTTAAGTCATAATAAAACCTTAGCAGCACAATTATATAGCGAGTTCAAGCAATTCTTTCCTGAAAATGCGGTTGAGTATTTTGTAAGTTATTACGATTATTACCAACCCGAAGCTTATTTGCCAACGACTGGGACGTACATCGAAAAAGATTTACAAGTCAATGATGAGATTGAAAAATTACGTTTAAGTGCCACATCAGCTTTGCTATCGGGTAGGAGGGACGTGATTGTGGTTTGTTCAGTTTCTTGTATTTATGGTATTGGTAATCCAACGGATTTCAGAAAAAATATTATTACTATAGAGGTTGGAAAAATTATTTCCCGTAATAAATTATTGCATCAATTAGTTGGAGCTTTGTATTCCCGCACTACTGATATCTTTTCACGTAGTACCTTTCGCGTGAAAGGAGATACGGTTGATGTGAATTTATCTTATGCAGATTACAGTGTGCGAATTTCTTTTTTTGGTGATGAGATAGAATCTATCGAAACCTTTGATGATAAAAATGGATTCGTTATTAAACAATTTGATTCGTTTACGATTTATCCTGCCAATATTTTTGTAACAGCGCCTGATACCATGCAAAATGCCATGCAAGCCATACAAGACGATATGACTAAGCATGTGTTATTTTTAAAATCTGAAGGTAAAGATTTAGAAGCTAAACGTATTGAAGAGCGCGTTAATTACGATCTTGAAATGATGCGTGAATTAGGCTACTGTAGCGGAATCGAAAATTATTCGCGCTACATGGATGGTCGATTACCAGGCACACGTCCGTTTTGTTTGATGGATTATTTTCCTGAAGATTATTTATTGATGATTGATGAAAGCCATGTTACCATTGGGCAAATACGCGCTATGTATGGTGGTGATTTATCGCGCAAACAAAATTTAGTAGAATATGGATTTCGTTTACCATCTGCGTTGGATAATCGTCCTTTAAAATTTGAAGAGTTTGAAGCACTCGAAAATCAAGTGATTTATATTTCAGCTACACCTGCCGATTATGAATTAGAAAAAGCAGGAGGTATAGTTGTGGAGCAATTGATAAGGCCTACAGGCATCTTGGATCCAATTATAGAAGTACGTCCGTCAGCTAATCAGGTAGATGATTTGTTGGATGAAATTCATAAAGTAGTAGAACGCGATGAGCGTATATTGGTTACAACCCTTACCAAACGTATGGCGGAAGAGTTGTCTAAATATTTAACCAAGTTGCAAATTCGTTGCCGTTACATTCATAGCGAAGTCGATACTTTAGAGCGAGTAGAAATTTTACGACAATTACGCGTAGGTATGTTTGATGTATTGATTGGAATTAATTTATTACGTGAAGGATTGGATTTACCAGAAGTTTCATTAGTATGTATTTTAGATGCCGATAAAGAAGGGTTTTTACGTAATGTGAGAAGCTTAGTTCAAACCAGTGGTAGAGCGGCTCGTAATGTGAATGGTCGCGTAATTATGTATGCCGATAAAATGACTGACAGTATGCGAACTACTATTTCTGAAACAGAGCGTCGTCGCAAAAAACAAATCGAATATAATTTCAAAAATGGTATCACGCCAGTACAAGCAGGTAAAAAAGCATTGTTATCGCCAAACTCAGATACTGAAGTTACTTATGAAGGTAAATTAGTGAAAGCATATATCGGACCTGAAGAAATTAGTTATGCGGCAGATCCAGTGACACAATACATGAGTAAGGATGAAATTAAAAAGCAAATCACGAAAATAAAAACGGCGATGTTGCGTGCCTCTAAGGAAATGGACTTTAGTGAAGCCGCTCGTTTACGCGATGAAATGTATGCTTTAGAGAAACTGTTGTGATTTTTTTTGTAATTTATATTACATCGATATACGCTCATTCATTTCTTTTCCACTAGCTACATCAATCCCGAAAAAATCAATGTATTCAATCGTTGGGCTTAATGAAAACCCTCCTTCTTTTTCTTTGATAAAGGTTCTTTGTAACATCATTAACTTACCAGATAATGTGATGTATACATGATGATTTTTGTCTGAATCTTTTTTTAAATGCAAGGTGATTTTAGGATAAGCAACCAAGGTAAATTGATAATCTTCATTGCCTATAGCTGTAATTGTTATACCATAAGCATATTTTTTTTCAATACTTGACAACTCTTGGTGTTCCTCATTCGACGTAAATAAAATCCAAAAAATATGAATGGGATTTTTCGAATCCAATAAACCATTTTTTTTGTTTAATTCATAAATTACCGTATTCGTATTCTTAGTACGTTGCAAATAGAATAACTGATTGGGATTTCCTTTAGGGGTAGGGAATTCAGTATTATTTTCTTTCAGATTTTGAGAGAGTGTTTTCTGTGGAGACATGCATATAACAATCATTATCATAATTCTTACAATGATTGTATTTATTGACATACATTGTAAATACGAGAATGAATATGTTTTCTGATCCATTTATTTTTTGAGATTACGCTAAACGAATTTAATATAAAATATGTCATTTTTAATTAAAATAGGGAATGATATTTATTGTTATAAATAGATGATAAAAAGTATTAGAGATTTGAATGTCTCTTTTGAAATTTTCAGGATTGCTAAAAAAGTATTCACTAATAACTACCAAAGTCATTGTTAAGATTATGCTTAGATAATATGATGGTATTACTTTGAGACCTGCCGTCTAACATTCCCGTAATAAATTCTTTATTCCCTTCAAATCTTTCAGAGCGATATTTCTCATCAAAACTATTAACTTAAAGATACTCATAATAAATCCATATTAATAATGAGATTAGTTTCAATAGGAGGGAATTTCGGATAAGTTTTATCATTTAAACTAAAAGAAAAAAAACCATTTTACAATAATGTAAAATGGTTTTTTAATGTCTGATTTAACAATAGGTCGTTAATACATAACGTCCTATTATCTCCATCCTCCACCTAATGCTTGATAAATAGAAATCATCGCATTCATTTGTAGCTTTTTGGTTTCAATCAATTCTATTTTCGATTCCAAGGCATCACGTTGCGTTAATAATACCTCCATATAATCTGCTCTTGCTGATTTAAATAAGGTTGTAGAAATGTCAATTGACTCTGTCAACGCTTGTACTTGTTTTTCTTTTAACTCATAACTTTTTTTCAAATTACTAATATTCGATAATTGATTTACAACTTCAATGTGCGCTCTTAATATAGCACGCTCATAATTGTAAACAGCTTGTACTTGTTTTGAATTAGCAGAATAAAAATTGGCTTTGATTGCATTTCTATTAATTAATGGCGCTACCAAATCTCCAGCTAAAGAATACAATAACGATTGAGGTGATTGTATTAAATATTGAGGATTAAATGCACGATAACCCGCTCCAGCAGTAATAATAAAAGAAGGATAAAATTCAGCTCTTGCCGCCTTTACATCTAATTTAGCAGCCATTAGCCCCAATTCAGCTTGTTTGATATCCGTACGATTGGATAATAACTGAGAAGGAACACCCGAATGAATAGTGTCTATGACTATATCAGTGAATCCAGCAGAATTTCTTGTAACAGCTTGTGGAAATCTACCAACTAAAAAATTAAGTCTGTTTTCGGTAACTGTAATTTGTTGCATGATGTAGTATAATCGGCTTTGGTTTTTTAGTACCTCTGCTTCAAACCTTCGTACTGCTAATTCAGTTACTCTGGCAGATTGTTTCTCTAGTTTTACGATCTCAAGTGAATTTTGATAAAGTTCAATGTTCTTTTTCAAAATATCTAATTGATTATCTAAGGCAACTAATTCGTAATATGAATTAGCAATCTCGGAAATCAAATGAGTTACCATAAAGTTTTTTCCTTCTACTGTAGATAGATATCTGTATACCGCTGATTTTTTAGCATTACGCAACTTCTTCCAAATATCTACTTCCCAAGAAACATTAACGCCAAACATATAATTTTGCAAAGGATCTGGAAATGCTTTTCCAGGCATGATGTCGTTTGTAGCATCGCTAGCACCTTGGCTTGTATATCTACCAACCTTGTCTACACCTGCGCCAGCACCAGCATTCATAAATGGTAAGTAAGCTCCCTTTCGAGCTCTTACTTCATTATTTGCAATTTTTATTTCTTGTAAAATAATGTTCAGTTCCTGATTTTTTGTCAAAGCTGAATCAATAAGCACAGAAAGTTGAGGATCTTTAAAAAAGTCTTTCCATTTAGTTTTTGCTGTATTGATACTGTCTTTTGACGAATTGTAACTTTCAGGAACAGTTTTATTCTCTGTTTTATTAACAATGGCTAAGTTTTTACAAGCCAAAATTGTTAACGATACGCAGGCTATTCCTGCGTATCTATATATAATATTTTTATTTTTCATGTTCTTCATTTTCTTCGCTTTGTGGAAAATCATCAATTTTATGGACAAGTTCTTCGGTTAAAGAGCTGTCTTCTTCACCTTTGATTAGTTTGCGACCTTCCGCCATAGAACCAAAAATATAGTACAATCCAGGAACAATGATAACTCCGAATATAGTACCGAATAACATTCCACCTAAAGCAGAAGTACCAATTGTTTTGTTACCAATGGCGCCAGCACCATGAGCAAGAACTAAAGGAATTAATCCTGCGATAAATGCAAACGACGTCATTAAGATGGGACGGAAACGCACTCTGGCTCCTTCAATGGCCGATTCGATAACGGTTGCGCCCTGCCGTTGTTTTTGAACGGCAAACTCAACAATCAACACGGCATTCTTACCGAGCAAACCAACCAACATTACCAATCCTACTTGCGCGTAAATATCATTTGCTAAGCCAAAGCTCTTAATTAATAAGAATGATCCGAAAATCCCTGCTGGTAAAGATAATACAACCGACAATGGAATAATAAAACTTTCGTATTGAGCAGCTAAAACAAAATATACAAACACTAATACAATGATAAAAATATAGATGGCTTCATTACCACGTCTAGTTTCATCATAAGATAAAGCTGCCCAGTCGATGTCGTAACCGTGAGGCAACGTTTTTGCAGCAACTTCTTTTACAGCGTCAATTGCTTCACCACTACTATAGCCAGTTGCGGGCCCACCTCTAATAGCGGCAGTGTTGTACATATTATAATGGTTAATTTCATTAGCGCCTTGTTTCTTTTTAATTTTCATGAAAGCAGAAAATGGTACCATCTCATCACGATTATTTTTTACATATAAATTCATGATATCTGATGGAAGTCGTCTGTACTCAGGTGCTGCTTGAACAAACACTTTAAAGAAACGTTGATATTTAATAAAACCAAGTTCGTAAGTACTACCAACAAAAATAGATAACGTATTCATGGCATTACCAATCGTTACGCCCTTTTGCATGGCGGCTTGATTATCAATATCAATTTCATATTGAGGATAATTAGCACTAAAGAATGTAAATAAACCTGTTATTTCTTTACGCTCTTTCATTTCACGAATAAAATCATTGGTAACTTTTTCCAATTGCTTGTAATCGCCACTATTGGTTTTATCTAATAATTGTAGGGCAAAACCACCAGCAGCACCAAATCCAGGAATAGCGGGCGGATCAAAGAATTCGATAGTTGCTCCAGGAATTGCTTTTGCTTTTATTTCTAACTCTTTAATAATATCTTTTACAGAGTTTTTTCGTTCCGACCAATTTTTTAAATTGATCAAACAAGTACCGGCATTTGATCCACGCCCTTCTGTTAATACCTCGTATCCTGCAATAGAAGAAACAGATTTTACACCTTCAACTTTCTGAATAATTTCTACTAATCTATTAGATAAGTCATTCGTTCTTTCTAAGGTTGAACCTGGAGGGGTTTGAATAATAGCGTATAACATCCCTTGATCTTCACTTGGTACAAAGCCCGAAGGAAGGTTGTTACTTATTAAAACAATACCAATAGAAAAGGCAGCAAATAAACCAATAGTCACTAATTTGCGATGAGCGATTAAACGTAATAACCAAACATACTTTCCTGTTAGTTTTTCAAATCCTCTATTAAAACTATCTAAAAAACGATTCAGCCATGTTTTCTTTCTTGGTTGTCCATGATTATTTTTCAAAATCATAGCACACAATACAGGCGTTACCGTAAGCGCTACAACACCTGAAAGCACAATAGCAGACGCCATTGTAATAGAGAACTGACGATAGAATGTACCAACAGGACCTGACATAAATGATACTGGAACAAACACGGCTACCATTAATAAAGTGATGGCAATTACAGCTCCGCTAATTTCTCCAATAACTTTTCGTACAGCATTATAAGGCGAGAGATGCTCTTCTTCCATCTTAGCATGAACGGCCTCGACGACGACAATGGCATCATCTACCACAATACCAATGGCTAATACAAGGGCAAACAATGTTACCATGTTTATGGTTAGTCCAAATAATTGCATACAGAAGAAGGCTCCAATTAATGAGATTGGAACAGCTAGTGTAGGAATCAACGTTGAACGCCAATCTCCTAAGAAAATAAACACAACTAATGCTACCAAGATGAAGGCATCTCTTAATGTATGAACCACATTTTCGATAGAAGCATCTAAGAAATTGGAAACGTCGTAACTCACTTCATAATCCATTCCGGGAGGAAATGATTTCTTAAGTTCGTCTAATTTACTTTTTACTTTTTCAATTACTTCACTAGCATTACTTC
>JANYGR010000207.1 GCA_025359355.1 Bacteroidota bacterium
CGTCTATATTTTGAAGGACAAACAAAATGATATAATAAAACTGAAACATTATGACTTTTATGGATATATTCGCTCACATAACAATATTACAAAAAAGAGTCGAAGCAGAGCTTCGAGGAATTAAACCCAAAGAGATTAAAACACTTACACATTAAACTATTATAATTGATTTGTGTAGTTTGTAAAATTTTAATAAAGATATATAAGTTTAATATTGAATAAACTACTTGCTTTTTTACAGACAAAGATAGATTTGATACTAAATATTGATAATGATGTAAATCACAGACAGCTGTGATTTAATTATTGATAACCATTTAACTCTACTCCTTTGTAATTAATAAATGTCTCAAACTCAGCGTTTCTCCTTTTCGAGAAAGTAATTGAATGAAATGAAAGCCATAAGATGTTTCGAATACTTCTGAAATTTCGCCTGGTTTTAAATTGAAAGCGACTTTCTCAAATTCAGGAACCATCATACCGCGAACCACATTGTTATATAATCCACCATTTACTGCAGACCCAGTATCTTCGCTATATAACTTAGCGATGGAGCTCATACTCTCCCCTCTTAATACACGCATGCGATAATACTCCGCTAATTTGCGTGCATCTTTTTTTAAATTATAAAAAGAAAAAGAATTAAATATCTTTATAGGATCTTCGATAGGCTTGTATGCCAATAATATCGAAGAGAATATGATAACCAAAAGAAATAATTTCATGTGATATATATTTATATATTATAACAAGGTATTCGTATGCATGGATGCGTTTAGATGCAATACTTCGCTGGTATGTTTGCGGGTAGTTTTACAAAGTACAGCGTCTGCCGACAAAGATAAACCATACGAAGGAATCATTTGTTTTAATTTAGTTTGCCATTCAACTGTTTGTATTTCTTTTTTAAAACAAGTTTGCAATACATCTAACATGATTGATACAGAAGTAGAAGCTCCAGGAGATGCGCCCAACAAAGCAACCAAAGAACCATCTGCCGAAGAAACAATTTCAGTTCCAAATTCTAACACACCACCTTCATCATGGTCCTTTTTAATGACTTGCACACGTTGGCCTGCTACTACTAATTCCCAATCCTCGTTTTTCGCATTAGGAAAATATTCTCTTAAGGCATTTACTCTATCTTCATGCGACTGACGTACCTGATGAATTAAATATTTGGTAAGTGGCATATTATGCCAACCAGCCGAAAGCATAGGGAATATATTGTCAAACTCAATCGATTCTGTTAAATCCAAATAAGAACCATGTTTTAAAAACTTTGTGCTGAATCCTGCATAAGGCCCAAATAACAAAGCTTTCTTGCCATCAATTATTCTGGTATCCAAATGAGGAACGGACATGGGTGGTGAACCAACAGTAGCTTTCCCATATACTTTCGCTTCGTGCTGTGCAATGATAGATTCATTAGTGCATTTTAAAAATTGTCCGCTAATGGGAAATCCGCCAAAGCCCTCTGCCTCTTTAATATCTGATTTTTCAAGTAAAGGCAAGGACCCGCCTCCAGCTCCAATAAATACAAAGTTAGTGTTTACTTCTCTTTTTTCATGCGCCGTTAGATCTTTTACTTTCAACTTCCAATGTCCATCAGCTTGTTTTTCTAAATCGCGTACTTCGTGATTCAAAAATAAAGTTACACCATCTAATGCTTGCAAATGCTTGAATAGAGCCCTTGTTAACTCACCAAAATTAACATCCGTACCAATTTCCATTCGGGTCGCTGCAACTTTTTCAGTAGCATTTCGTCCATTCATTACTAAAGGAATCCATTTTTTTAACTGATCCCAATCTTCTGAATATTGCATCTCTTCAAATAACGTTGTTTGTTTTAATGCATCGAAACGTTTTTTTAAATAGGTTACATTTTCTTCGCCCCAAACAAAACTCATGTGTGGTATGCTGTGAATGAAGGATTCGGGAGAAGTTATGTATGATTGTTGCAAGAGGTAACTCCAAAATTGTTTAGAGATTTCAAATGAAGAAGCAATTTTTAAAGCTTTAGAAATATCAATAGTCCCGTCTTCTTTTTGTGGCGTGTAGTTTAATTCGCAAAAAGCCGAATGTCCTGTTCCTGCATTATTCCAGACATCTGAGCTTTCGAGCGCTACTGCATCCATCTTTTCATAAATATGAATGGTATAATTTGGATGTAATTCTTTTAAAAAGACACCAAGCGTTGCACTCATAATACCGGCGCCAATTAAAATAATATCTGGTTGTATATGTCCTGTTGATCTCATACTCTCTTGAAAATTACGTTTATACAAACTTAATTAAAAATCTCCCTTTAATAATTTACAATTGAATTTATTATTTTGTGCCAAAAATCCCTTTAACGGTAGTATTATTTATTTTTTTATAAATATATTTGGTCACAACCAACATAAATATATGAAAAAAACAGTACTAGCCTTATCAATCCTTAGTAGCACGCTGTATGCTCAAAACATTAAATACAGCTTTAGTCAAGAATTTAAAACAGTAAAAAAACATGTAGACTTTGGTTTTTATAAATTAGATAAAAACAAATATGCTGAAGCCTATTATAAGAAAGGTAAAGACATGTTGTTTCAGGTATATGATGATAAATTTAATTCCATCAAAAATGAAGAAACAGTTTTGTTACCGAAAGAAAGTAAGCGTTATGGCAACGAAGGTTTTTTTAACGTCAAGTCAGATTATTTTTGGTTCTATTCTACCTGGAATAGAAAAGAACAAACAGAACGATTGTTCGCTTTGCCTTTCGACAAAAATTCAGTAAAATTCGACGCAAGCGAAATTCAATTAATTGAAACCAATAAGCTAGCCAGTTACTTCGGTTACGGAAAATATAGCTTTAATACATCAAACGATAGTTCGATGATCCTCGTTACCTACCGTGTGAAACCAAAGGAAAAGCGCGATAAATTAAATAAAGATGTTATCGGCTTTAATTTGTATGATGCTAAAATGAAAAAACTGTACGCTTCTGAAATAGAGATGCCATACTCCGAAGCAGACATGGATAACTTAGATTATGAAGTGGATTCAAGAGGGAACATCTATATGCTTACCCAAGTAAAACTAAACAATTCATTGGATGGCGATAAAAGCAAAGAAAATAAAAACGCCTATCGTTACGAATTAATTAGAGTAAATCAGAAAGACAATACCTTACAAGCTATTAAAATTGCCTTGGATGGTAAGTATACGAACTCTGTATTGTTGACAGAAGATCTAAATCACAATTTAGTAATATCTGGTTATTACTCTAACAAAAAAAATGGTGGCAGCTCTGATGGTGCATATATCATTAAGTTAGAGCTAGATGATAAAAATTCTGTTAAAAAATTAAATACAACGTATTGCGAATTTCCAGCTGATGTTTTAAAAGCCTATGAAAATAACAGACAGAAAAAGAAAATGGATAAAAAAAATAAGGATGATAATTTGGAAGCGGCTAATTTAGATTTTGAACGTGTAGTATTTAATAAAGATGGCAGCATGTTAATTATCGGGCAAGAGTATTATGTAGTAACGCATGTTCACTACAATGGTAAAACCACTTACTATACTTACACCTACTATTACAATGACATTTATGTATTGAAAGCTGATAAAGATGGTAAAACATTATGGTGCAGTAAGATCCCTAAGAGCCAAAATGGATCAAGTCTGGCCGATCTATCTTATCACTTTCATCAATATAAAGGTGATTATTTATTCTTTTATTTAGATAATGCTAAAAATATGAATTTAGCCTTAACAGAAACTCCTGCCGTCCATTCCAGCGGTAAAGGCGGCTATTTAACTTGTGTAAAAATTGATAACAATGGAAAGATGACCAAAAAATCTGTATTTGATATCAAGGATGAACATGTGAAAATTTATCCTAAATCTTTTGAATCCATCAACGAAAATTTAATTGTAGATAGATTACGTGAAGATAGAAAACACTCTAAAGTATTTAGACTAGAACTTAAATAAGCTTTTACTCATAAATTAAAAAAATCCCCATCAATTTAATTTTGATGGGGATTTTTTGTAGAATAAACTATTAATAATAAGTAGCTCGTCGTACTTCCGAAATGTGTTTCGAAAAACGTATTACTTGGCGAGTATAACCATATTCGTTATCATACCAAACGTATAATACGATGCTTTTTTTATCTGGAGAAATAATGGTTGCATTACTATCAAATACAGATGGACAAGGATTACCAACAATATCTGTTGATACTAATTCATTACTAAACGCATATTGAATTTGCTCTACTAAAGCGCCATTTAAAGCGTATTTACGAATGATCTCATTAACCTCATCACGCGTTATTTCTTTCTTAATATTTAAGTTTAAGATAGCTAATGATACATTTGGTGTCGGTACTCGTACTGAGTTCGCTGTAAACTTACCTGCTAAGTGTGGTAATACTTTTTTCAAAGCACTTTCAGCACCAGTCTCTGTAATTACCATGTTTAATGCAGCTGAGCGTCCACGACGGTATTTTTTGTGGTAGTTATCTAATAAATTTTGATCATTAGTGTAAGAGTGAACCGTTTCAATATGACCTTTTTCTATTCCTAATTCTTTATCAATCACATATAAAATAGGCATGATCGCATTGGTTGTACAAGATGCTGCCGAAAATATTTGTTGATTTTTTACATCAACTGTTTCATGGTTCACACCATGAACTACATTAGGTACATTACCTTTAGCGGGAGCTGTTAATAATACTTTATCAATACCTTTTGCTTTTAAGTGACGGCTTAATTCTACGTCATCTCTAAAAACACCTGTATTATCAATCAATAACGCGTTATTGATACCGTAAGCTGTATAATCAACATCTTCCGGATTTTTAGCATCAATCATGTGAACGGTATGTCCGTTAATAATTAATGCTTTGTTTTCTAAATCTTCGATTACTGTTCCTGGGAAATTTCCATGCACTGAATCTGTACGTAATAAATCGGCGCGCTTAGTAATATCATCGGCGTTATTTCCACGTGTTACGATAGCACGTAAACGTAATTGCTCGCCTTTACCTGCTTGAGAGATTAACTCACGAGCTGCTAAACGGCCAATACGCCCGAAACCATACAATACAACATCTTTAGGAGTGATCGTCGATTTTGTACCAATAAAGTCAACTAATTTATGTTTTAAAAAATCAGTAACCGATTTATGTTTATCTTTTTCTTGAAGATATTCAAACGCTAATTTCCCAATATCCATTCGAGATGGGCAAACATCTAATTGATTAATTCCCTGAGCAATTGCTAATGTATCTTGTACGGAAATTGTTTTCTTTACAATGTTCTTCGCATATAAGTGTAAGTTCATAATCTCACTCACACTTCTATCTACTAATTGATTTCTAAATAAGATCAATTCAATTGATTTCTCAAACCATAACTTACCTATCAATCCTATCAAGTCAATAGCCGCTTTCTCTTGTTCTATCCAATCATTCAATTGAGTTTGATAATCTGTGTTTTTTACTTTTTCCATGTTCCTTTTATTCTTAATTTTTAGTTGTTGTTAATTTTGTTCAAACTCCTTCGGTAAGGTTGGGTGGGACTTAGTCTTCATCGCTTTGTTCCATTCCGTAATCACCTTCCTCCTCTTCCATCTCGTCTTCTTCTCCTAATTCAGCTTCTGCTTCTTCACCCGTATCTTCTCCTTCTTCACCTTCTAAGTGATTCAAATCTCCTTCATCAATTCCGTTGGTATCATTTTTAATTGCCTGATATATTTCGCTTTCATCCAATTCAGGGTCATTGAGCATGGTCGCCATTGCTAAATCTGGACTCATTTCTCCTTCAGCCATAATCGTTTGCTTGTATTGTCTTGGTGATTTACCTATGGAACGTACACAACTTGGATATTTTCCTTTAGGATTGTCCGGCAAAATTTTCATAAGCTCTATGCAAAATGTCCATTTTACTGCAGGATCAAACACATAAACAAAACGTTGACGAGGACTATCAATGTATTTAGCAATTTTAGTTGCTGACATTAATTTTTTAGGAGAAACGCCTAATTTAATTTCATCCGCATCTAGCTCTATGTCTTCCTTACGTAACGTAATTTCTTGGTCTTTACGCCAATAATCATCGCTCACAAAAAAGGCTGCCGCATGCTTGCTATCAAAGGCAAAAGCTTCTTGTATACAAGTATGAAAATCTTCGAATGTTTGTCCAGATAAAATTTCTATTTCTCTGTAAATATCTTCGTTGTCTTCTACAACTATTTTAAATTTATATACTGCCATTTGCAATAATTATTTGTTTTTTAATTTGTCTTTCAATCGAAATTGAGAATTTATTTATATGCTCCGTTCGACAAGACCTATTTAATTTATAATTTAGATACAATGGCGTTATTACCATCAAAATTAAAGTTCCAACCTTTTTCAAAAATCTTAGGCAAATATCGTTTATATAATTTTAATCTTGAATTTCCTTTGATTTTATTTTTTTGCTCTTGTTGTGATGGTCGCTCTTCTTCATCATCCCTATCAATTGCATGAAACTCATAAATATTTACTTTTTGATGTTGTTCCATGAAATCTTTCACGATCATCACAATCGTATTCATCACACGATACACTTCTCCTCTATTTGTTGTCACGTATTCTTCACCTTCAAATTCATCATTAATAACGCCAAATACGATCGTAGAATGTAAAATATTGTCTTGCCTTCTGCCAAAACGTACCTCATACCGCAAACCCGACGACGTATTAAAATAATACACGCCTGCACTTTTTATGGGTGGGTATTCGATAGGAAATATAGTACTTTCAGGCATTTATGTGTTAATTTAGATTAAGACAATACAGCAACGCATTGTTTTTTAAAACGATCAGCTACAATTAAATCTTTAGTACCTGAAGAATAATCATAAAAACCTTTTCCTGTTTTTACACCTAAATGGCCAGCCGTTACCATATTAACTAATAAAGGGCATGGCGCATATTTAGGATTACCAAATCCATCTTGTAACACGCGTAAAATATTTAAACACACATCTAAACCAATAAAATCGGCTAATTGCAAAGGTCCCATCGGATGAGCCATTCCTAATTTCATTACCGTATCAATTTCTTCAACACCAGCCACTCCTTCATATAATGTGATAATGGCTTCGTTAATCATTGGCATTAAAATTTTGTTTGCAACAAAGCCTGGATAATCATTAACTTCTGTTGGAATTTTATTTAATTTTTTAGATAATTCCATAATCGAAGCACACACTTCGTTACTAGTAGAATATCCGCGAATAACCTCTATTAGCTTCATTACAGGCACAGGATTCATAAAATGCATTCCAATTACTTTATCTGCACGTTTTGTAACTGCTGCAATTTGAGTAATAGATATAGAAGATGTGTTGCTCGCTAAAACCGTATGTGGTAGGCAAATTTCATCTAACTGTTTAAAAATAGCCAGTTTCACATTTACGTTTTCACTTGCGGCTTCAACTACTAAATCAGCTTGAGCAGCGCCTTCTTCTAATTTTGTAAACGTTTTAATATTTGCCAATGTTGAGGCTTTATCAGCTTCAGTAACAGTTCCCTTAGCAATTTGTCTGTCAATATTTTTAGCTATCGTCGCTAATGCTTTTTGTAAAGCAGCCTCACTAATATCAACTAAATTAACTGCGTAGCCAAATTGTGCAAATGTATGAGCAATACCATTTCCCATAGTACCACTTCCTATAACTGTTATATTTTTCATTGATGTTAATTTAAGATTAAATAAGACGTCAAATCTAAAACCCTAAAAGCATATATACAAATAGAGTTTTAAACGATTTTACCCTATTTTTTTGATAACCTTATTTTTTTGTATAAATTTAATTTAAACCTATATATTTGTACTTCAAAAATTAAAAAATCACTTACAACTATGAATTTCCCTGCAGATTTAAAATACACTAAAGATCACGAATGGATTCGTGTAGAAGGTAACAACGCAACTATTGGTATTACTGATTTTGCACAAAAAGAATTAGGTGATATCGTTTACGTTGATATTACTACTGTTGGCGAAACTGTAGCAAAAGAAGAGATTTTTGGTACTGTAGAAGCAGTTAAAACTGTATCTGATTTATTTATGCCATTAACTGGAAAAGTATTAGAAATGAATAAAGACATTGACTCTGCTCCAGAATCTGTCAATAACGATCCTTATGGAAAAGGTTGGATGATAAAAATATCTATTGATAACGTTTCTGAATTAGCGGAATTATTATCATGTGATGCTTACAAAACATTAATTGGCGCTTAATTTACACTGATTTAATATATAACCTTCTGCTTTGGCGGAAGGTTTTTTTATGCTAAAACTTTTATCAAAATATAACTTAATTGCCGCAATCTGCTGGACAGTCATCATATTTATATTATGTTGTACTCCCGGCAGATTTATTCCAACAACTTCTTGGCTCGAATTACTCAGTTTTGACAAGTTTGTGCATGCTTCTATTTTTTTCGGACTTACATGCTTTTGGTTAGTGTATGTCTATTATCATTTTCAACTAACTAATCTTTCAATTTCCATAACAATTTTGCTTTGTATAGCTTATGGTGGTTCTATAGAAATTATGCAGGCAACCATATTTAGTCAACGTAGTGGCGATTGGCTTGATTTTATTGCAAACTCTTTTGGTTGCTTAATGGGCTTATTATTTTTCAGTAAGAAAAAAGAATTATTAGAAAAAAACTAATTCAAAAAAATTATCAATTACATTATTAGGATAACCACTTATAAGCAAAAACCTACCACTTATTCCGAAAAGCTTACCAGTTAATAAATCAGAGCAGTTATGAAATTTTAAAATCTTTATATTTGTTTGAAAAAAATATTATCATTTTGATTTTAAAAAAGCTTGTATTATATTTGTTACAATGAAAAAAAATTCCATCATATTAATCTTAGCATTAGTTGTGCTAATTTCTGTTGGAAATTTTGGTTTATTTAGCCTGTTTTTAAATCAATATAAAACAAATCTTCAATCTCAAATACAAAATAATTCTAGTAGTGTTATTGATATCATTCGCATTAATCCTAGCGAATTATACGCAAACAATAAAAATATCAGTTGGGAAGATGATAACAAAGAAATTATTTATAAAGGAATTTTATATGACGTTTTATCCATCGAATGTGTGAAAGGTAAGGTTTCCATTAAAGCTATTTCTGACAGCAAGGAACAAGATTATAAAATGGCTTATGCAAATACGCAAGAAAAAAACAATACTTCATCTAACTCTCCTCTAAATCTATTAAAACAATTTTTAAGTTTAAATTTTACAGAAACTAAATTGTCAACTTCTTTCCTTACAGCTGATGTTACTACTACCACTTTCTCATTCAAGTCGTACAATTACCTTATACACAAGGGTTACAAAACACTTGACACTCCTCCCCCAAATTGTTAATCAAGCATATTATTCGAATTTCTATTATTAGCTGTTAATCTAATAATAGTCTATTACCCTAACTGATATTTGTAAATCCATTGTATTTACATACATATTCTGATACAAAAGGCTAGTAGTTAAATTTAGAAGAAATAAATATGTCCTATTTATTTTATTGTTTCAAAAAGTTGGAATGTTTTAAGCAGTATGTTTAATTAACTAGCCTTTTTATTAGGGTTACACTATTTACAAATAAAAAATATACAATTCATTAAGGTTCAAAAATAAATTATGAATAGTAATATCTAAGATAAAAATAACAACACACAACATGAAAAAAATCATTACTACAGCCATTGCTCTTCTATTTATAGGATATGAGGCAATCCATGCGCAAAACATTCAGCCGTGTAATACTTATCAGATGCAGGAATATTACGCTAAAACAATTCCTGGTTATGCCGAAAAATTACAGGCTATCACCCAACAAACAGAAGCTGATTTTCTCAATCATTTGAATGGACTTTCCACTCAAAAAACGGGCTCCTTATCGCCTTCATACACATTTACTATCCCAGTCGTTTTTCATATTTTACATACGAATGGTATTGAAAATATTTCAGATGCTGCTTGTGTTTCCGCATTAGCTCAGATTAATAGCGATTATGCTCGACTTGGTTCTGATACCAATACGATTGATCCTTTATTTAAATCATTGTATGTCAACTCTCGTTTGCATTTTCAGTTGGCTCAAAAAGATCCAGCTGGTAATTGCACTAATGGAATCATCCATCACTACGACCCAAACACAGATTGGGATCAAGCTAATGCACTTTACCATTATAAATATACTATCCCTGAAATTACTGGCTCTTGGATTCCATCTAAGTATTTAAATATTTATATTGTTAAAAATATTATTGGTCAATCTGCTGGTATCATTGTTGGATACACGCATTTACCAGGCACTGCTCCTAGCAAAGGATCTGACGCCATTGTTTACCGTTATGATTTTTTATCTGGTACAAATGCCAGATCTTTAAGTCATGAAATTGGACATTGGTTTGGATTATCTCATACGTTTGGAGGTTCAAATAATGCCGGTATTAGTTGTGATAATGATGACATTTATGATACACCAAGAACAACAGGCTTTTTCAGTACTTGTCCTAAAGTAAATAATTTAACGTTTACGCCATCTGTTTTAAACTTAAATGACAGTTCTGAAATTGTGAACGTAACATTAGGTTCAATCATATCGAATACTTCAAAAAATTCGTTACAAACCATATTAGCGGTTCCATCTGGAACAGGAGTTGCTGTAACTAAAACATTAACAGCGAAAGGCTTTGCAGGTGGATATACAGATTTATCAAAATCTTATCCTTTAGAAGTTGCGTATAATAATGCAAGCGCAGTAACCTTACCTCTTAGCATCAAATCATTGGCTGCCTACACGGATAGTAATTCGGTAGGTGTTTATTTTGATAAAAATAATAATGGATTATTTTCAGATGCTGGCGAAGCCGTATTTGTGCCGACAGTAGCGATTATTGGAACAAATACGTTTACTTCTAACGTAACTATCCCAGGTGGATTAAATGGTTATTATCGAATGAGAATAATTACTAACAAAGGCGTTGTAACCGATCCTTTAATGTCGATTACAAGTGGAGAAGTTGAAGATTATTTATTAGCAGTAAGGCTTTCAAGTTGCGATAGCTTAAGACCAAATATTGAAAACATTATGGATTACTCTTCTTGCCCTAAGATGTTTACTCAAGGACAAACTGCTAAAATAAGATATACTGCAAACTCTACTATATCTGATAGACACAATTTATCTGACACAGCTAATTTAGTCGCAGTTGGTTTTTGGCATCCTACCACTATTGCAGTTATATCTCCATCAACAGCAACATCAGGCACGGTTATAGGACATCCTGCCGATACTACTTATAATTACGCAGTAACCCCGGTAATACCTTGCGCACCAATAGCGGATTTTTATGCTAATAAAACAATGAGTTGTAATGGACAATCTGTAACATTTAATAGTACGTCTTATAACAGTACACCTACAAGTTACTCATGGGTATTTGAAGGTGGTACACCAGCTACATCAACAAGTGCTAACCCAACGATAACTTATAATACTCCTGGTACCTTTTCAGTTACTTTAACAGTGTCTAACACTTATGGAACAAATACTAAATCAGTGATTTCGTTTATAAATAACTCATGGAACTCTAATGATCCTAGTTATCCATATATTCAGGATTTTGAAGGCGGGTTAAACAATGGCTGGGTTAGCAAAAACCCAGATTACTTAAGTGTTGAATGGCAAAGTTGTAACATTGGTTCTCAAAATACTACTAAAAGTATGGTATTGCCAAATTTTGATGGAGGTTATCATGATAGAAATATTGATATCTTAGAATCACCATTATTTAATTTCCACAATGTTTCAAATATTTCAATTAGTATTGATTATTGTGCGCCTAGAAAAGTAGGAGTAGCAGGTTCATTAAAATCATTGTTCTTCCAATATTCTACAGACTGCGGCGGAACATGGATAAATATGCCAGTAAACTTTCCTTCAGATTCTGTAATGGCAACATATAGCGGTGTTACCTCAACGGCGCCTTATATTCCTTTTAATGCGAGTAATTGGAAAACATTAACAAACTCTCCTGCTGTTTTAGCTACACCAATTGCTAATAAACGGGATGTGAAATTTAGATTTTGGTATCAAAACTCTTATGATGTTTCTCAACACCTTTATCTTGATCAATTTAATATTTCAGGCACTGTTGGTTTAGAAGATTTTGCTAATAACATAGGTTTATCTTTATACCCTAACCCTACTTCTGAATCTACAACACTTGAATTCACTTCACCGGCAGATTCAAAAGCAACGGTTACAGTTAATGACGTTTTAGGCAGACAAGTTGAAGCAGCGGCATTAAATGTATATGCGGGGCTCGTGATTAAACATAACATCAATGCTTCTAAACAATTAAGTACAGGTATTTATTTTGTAACTCTAAACTTAGGAAATCAAAAAGTAACTAAAAAATTAATTATAGAATAATTGTAAATTACTTATTCTTTTAAACGCCCATCTAGCTTATAGATGGGCGTTTTTATATAGCTATATCTTATTGATAAAAGTAGCTCTAACCGAAATCCCTAACATAACAATACTAGTAACACATATTACATCTAAAAGAGACACATATATATTCAACTACATTATGATTGTGTTTAAAAACAAAACCCCTGAATCCTATTGGTATTCAGGGGTTTTGTAATATCTAAAAATCAATTAGAATTTAGCTCTAATCTTACGTACCTTACCTCTTTTATGACCACCAAAGAAGTGTCCATAATGACCTCTGTAAAAACTAGACTTTCCTTTTATAACATAGCTATAACTTAAACTCATCGTCATATAACTATCCTTATGTGTTTTATCTCCACGTTTTTGCTCTACACCGTTTACTGCATCATAACCGAAGTTTTTTGCAAATGCAGGATCAACACTACTGCCCAATTCAGGCGTTCTGTTTGATAACGCCACTGATTCAGCTGAGCTTAAGGTTGATGGGTTTTTATATGTAGTACTAATGTCATCTAAATAATCAGTAAAAGTTGTACGGTAATTATATTCAAATCCTATACGGTGTTTTTTACTAAATGTAAAATAAAAACCCAAACCAGCAGGTATATTAAATCCTATGGGAGAATAAGAAACACCCTCTGTTCTTAAAGGCCTTAGTGCAACCCACTCGCCATTATAATTAGCTTTTGGATTTGAGTAAAAACCTCCAATACCTGCAAAAATGTATGCCCTGAACCCATTTTTATAACGATACGTATTTCCTAAGTCATTATTTTCGTAGAAGAAATATTCTGCTGTTAATCCTAAATCAAACATGTCGTTTCGAAAATTCATGTTACGAGCAACTCGAGCAGGATTGGTTGATAATTTATCATCACCTTCTATCCGTAAATAATCTAATGCTAATTTTAAAGAAAATTTTGGTTTTATTTTATAACGCACAAATCCACCAACATTCCAGCGTGTTTTAGCCATCTTCATATCAGCAACAAAGTCTCTACGTGTTTTTTCTTTACCACCAATATCTCCAAGGTAGTTTGATACCCCAACAGATAAGCCGTAATCCAGACGCCATTGAGCATTTGAAATTAAGGAGATAGTTAGAAGAAAGGTTAGTATAAAAATATTTTTCATTTAATAATGTCTTAGATTTACAAAAATAATAAAATCTTTAACTTTACACCAAAAATAATACCATTATGAACGTAATTAATCAATTATTTAACATAAAATACCCCATTATACAGGGTGGAATGATTTGGTGCAGTGGTTGGGAGTTGGCTTCAGCGGTTTCAAATGCAGGCGGACTGGGCTTAATCGGTTCTGGATCGATGTATCCTGAGGTTTTGAGAATGCATATAAAAAAATGTCAACAAGCTACTAACAAACCCTTTGGAGTCAATGTCCCTCTTTTATACCCTAATATCGAAGAACATATCAAAATCATCATCGAAGAAGGTGTTAAAATTGTATTTACTTCAGCAGGAAATCCCAAAACATGGACTAAACAATTAAAAGACCACGGAATTACAGTAGTGCATGTTGTTTCTAATATAAAATTCGCATTAAAATGTCAGGAGGCAGGCGTAGATGCTATTGTAGCTGAAGGCTTTGAAGCTGGAGGACATAACGGGCGCGAGGAAACAACTACACTCGTTCTAATTCCTCAAGTAAAAAAAGCCATTCATATTCCTTTGATAGCCGCTGGTGGTATAGGATCTGGGCAAGCCATGGTGGCAGTAATGGCCTTAGGAGCGGATGGCGTTCAGGTTGGAAGCCGCTTTGTTACTACGCAGGAATCTTCGGCCCATCTTAATTTTAAAAATGCAATTGTTGCTGCTAAGGAGGGTGATACGCAATTATGCTTAAAACAATTAACTCCAGTAAGGTTATTAAAAAATGAGTTCTATAATCAGGTGCAAGCTCTTGAACATAAAGCAGCATCCGTGGAGGAATTAAATCATTTGCTAGGAAAAGGACGCTCTAAAAAAGGGATGTTTGAAGGAGATATGACGGAAGGTGAATTGGAAATTGGTCAAGTATCAGGTGATATAAATGCTATTGTTACTGCTAAAGAAGTGATTGATCAAATGATTGCAGAGTTTAACACGACTATTGATTTGATGTCGAAATCAAAATTCTAATACCACTTTACACTTAGTAATACCGTATCATCTATTTGAATGGAATTATCTTTTGAGTAAAAATAAATATCATTTCCTTGTTTGGTTTCGGCAAAATACTCAAATCCATAACCATTAAAAAAAACATTCGTGACTGTTACTTGCAAATGAGCATTGGCTTTTTTATCCACTATTTGTAGTTGATTTGGACGAATGTAAGTTTGACTTTTTGATAATTTTATTTTAGAAGATAGCAAATCTTCTTGCTCCAAAATAAAATAACGTCCCATTAAAGCCGCAATATTTTTAGTTTTAGGCTGATAATATACCGTAAACGTTTGATCGTGTTGAATGAGTTTTCCATTTTCCATCACCGCTGTTTCATCCGCATAGCGCAAAGCTTCCTCGGGTTGGTGTGTTACTAAAATAGCTGCTGACTTTTGCTTTTTTAATTGCTGGCGAATGTATGTAAATATTTTATCACGTAAAGGTAAATCCAAATTACTAAAGGGTTCATCTAACAATAATAATTTAGGAAACTCTGCTAACGAACGTGCAATAGCCACTCGCTGCTTTTGTCCTGATGATAAGGTAATAGCTTTTAACTGCTTAAATGCTGTTAAATCTAATAAGCGCAAAAGTTGATTACTACGCTTTTGTTTGTACTCATCGGTATAACCAACTAATTTATCTTTAATGTTTTCTTCTACTGTATGATTATCTAGCACATAAAAATCCTGACTGACAAAACGCATATCTTCATGTCCTGGAATTAAATTATAGGCCGGACCTAATACACGTTTATCATCAATGGTTATAGAACCATCTTGTAGATCTTCTAAACCATATATGCATTTTAATAAAGTTGTTTTACCACTACCACTTTTACCAATAATGGCTAAAATTTTTCCAGCATTGGCATTTAACGATACGTTGGAAATTCCTTTAAATTGGGTGTTTTTAGGATAATTAAAGGCTATTTTTTTGACTGATAACATATATTCAGGTTAAGAAAATTTAAAAGTTTGTATTTATTGCGTAAATGAAAGAGAGCAAAATAAATAAACTCAGGCGTTTCCAAATCTTTGTAAGAATATTTTTATCAGCCATAAAATTTCCGAAAAAAATTTATTACAGAAAACAGAATTTATCTCTTGCCTGTAAACAATTGAACGAAGGTCTTTTCTTTAAATTGTTTTCCATCGATACCTGTAGCTGTGAGTGTACAAAAATAAACGCCATCGTTACAAGGCTCACCGCTAGTGGTATGCCCATCCCAAAAACCATTTACACGATTCGTTTCAAAAATTAAATTACCATAACGATTAAAAATACTAAAACTCATAGTTGTTATTTCGTCCAAATAAGGCTTAAATACATCGTTTATACTATCGTAATTAGGCGTAAACACATTAGGCAAACTGATATGAGAAATAGAATCTGTATTATCGAATAACTGAACGGTTTGTGCATTCACTTTTTGTAAACACAGGATAAATCCAGCCACGACTAATATGTATTTAATGTTTTTCAATTATAGTGTATTTAAAAAATCCAAGGTATTAACATTGTCTGCAAAATCAAAAATAGTTGGTTTTTGCGATTGACCAAATTCAATGGTTTTAATTCCTTCTAATTCAAAAGTACTCATTATACATTGTAAATTGTTTTTCAAAGAACTGATGTTTTCAACAAGCTGCGTTTGATTAATATAGGTTTCATAAAACAGCACCGATGTAGGTGCATGTAATTCGTTGTTTTCGCGAATCATTAAAAAATTATTATCTAAAAACGGCACTAAATCCAATAAATAGATAGCGCGATTATACTCGTAATTGTTGTTATATTTTTTGTTGTCAATCACATATTTAAAATCATACACTGCTTCAAACAGGCTATCAAACACATAACCTTCAGGAACATAAAGTTTTGAAACATTTCGACAACCTAATCCATAATAGTAAAAAATATCCTTACCTAATTCCGTTAACTGTTCCTTCGTTTCTTTACCATTTAATATGGCTATCGAGCTTCTATTTTTACGAATAATATGAGGGTATTTTCCAAAATAATATTCAAAATGCTTAGCAGATGTATTACTACCAGTGGCAATTACAGCTTCAAAGTTGGCTAACCGCGCTTCCGAGAAATTAATATTTGAAGCAAAATTTGGTTCATAATAAATAATCATTCCTGCCAAAAAAGGGATTAACGCTGGATCATCACTCGATACTTTAATTAATACCGAATGGCCACTTAACAATACACATAACATATCATGAAATCCAACAGCAGGGATATTACCAGCCATAATGATTGCTACATTTTTAATTTGTTTGGGTTCTTTGATAGACGTTGAAAATGATTGTAATTGTTGTTCTTCAAGCATTTCGCTTATACCAGTAAGCGAACGTGTAATGTTTTCTGGTGTAAACCAACCATTAAACGTATAAGCTACATCAATTAAGGCGGCTAGATCTTTATGAAAACGCTCTTCCTTTGGATTCCAAGTATTAGAAAAATGTCTATTTAAAAACAAGCCTAATTGCACAAAAGCTTGTTGTCTGTTATTTATTGTCATAAAATTTAATCTT
>JANYGR010000224.1 GCA_025359355.1 Bacteroidota bacterium
CGTGCTCATCATAGATCCAAACACACCACCGTTAGTGATTGTGAAAGTTCCGCCAGTCATATCTTCAATAGTTAATTTACCATCGCGAGCTTTGATTGCTAAATCTTTAATTCCTTTTTCAATACCTGCAATGCTCATTAACTCAGCATTACGCAAAACTGGTACCATTAGGCCTTTTGGAGCGCTTACCGCAATCCCAATATCACAATATTTATTATACACTAACTCTTCTCCATCAATCATTCCGTTTACTGCTGGATAATGATATAATGCTTCTGTTACTGCTTTCGTAAAGAAACTCATGAAACCAACGTTGGTTCCGTACACTTCTTTAAATTTATCTTTGTATTTAGCACGAATCGCGTATATCTCACTCATATCAACTTCATTGAAAGTAGTTAACATAGCAGTTTCGTTTTTAACAGCTACTAAACGCTTAGCAACTGTTTTACGTAAAGATGTCATTTTTGCTCTTTCTTTTTCGCGTCCACCTTGCCAAGAATTTGATAATACTTCTGCAGCAGTTGGCAAACCGTTAGACAAAGCGGCTAACACATCTTGTTTTGTAATGCGGCCGTCTTTGCCAGTTCCGTTTAATTGCTTAGAGGCAATATTATTTTCTGACATTATTTTTGCAGCAGCAATACTTGGTGTACCAGTTGCGTATGACGACTTCTCGACTACGCTCGAAGTGACAGCGGCATCTTTCTTAGCTTCTACTTTCGCTTCCGCTTTAAGGGCTTCCACCTTAGCTTTCGCTTCTGGTTTAAATGATGTATCAATTTTTAATACAACTTGTCCTACCTTCACTGTATCGCCTTCAGCGGCTAATAATTCAATTTTTCCACTTTCTTCTGCGTTAAGCGTCAATGTTGCTTTATCAGAATCAATCTCTGCTAACACCTCATCTTTTTCAACAACGTCGCCTGTTTGTTTTACCCAACGAGCAATTACTACTTCGGTGATTGATTCTCCAGGACTTGGTACTTTTAATTCTACAATTGCCATATATTTAATTTTAATGTTTAGTTGTTACAATGTTTGTTTTAATATAATCGTTTTGCTTTTTGTGGGTTTTTTAATTCAATCCAAAATATATGTAACGGCTCATTTTTATCTATTATTCCGTTTTTATTTATATCTTGTTTTGCGTACAAATACATAATATCTTTCCCATAATCGTACTGCGAACGAATTACGGAATAATCTAATGGCAATAAACTCGTTTTAATTGTTGCCGTTTCTTCAAAATGATAAAAATGTCGTAAATCTTTTTTATTGATAACGGTGTCTTTATTAGTATCTACATCATACACAGACACCAAATAATAATTTCTGTTTACTGGGATTTTATTTATAGAGTCTTGTTCAAACGCAGGATAGTAAAGAGTCTTAATCAATACTGGTTTATTAAAAAACAAATTCTGTTTTTCTGTTATAAAATCGTAATGCGAAATATTTAATAATTTATATCCAGATAATATATCAATGCCTGGCATATAATGCGTGTATTCCATATTATCACTTCCTTCGTATTCCGAATAAGAAACCTTTTGTCGTATGTCATCTACAATTGTTGTATTACCTTGCTGATGTTGTTTATATATAGACACTAAGCGATGATTGATTAATCCTGTTAAAATAATATTGTTTGGGACAGTTGCTATTTGACTCATGGCTGCATTTCCGCTAATAGAGTTTAATGTAGAGTCGCTATTGTTTTCTTCTTCCACAGAATTAATCGCTACAATTTGTTCATCTTTAATATCTGTTCGTTTTGAAGAGCAGGATAAAGAAAGAATAATTACTAAATTAAGCACTGTGAGTTTTATAAAAATAATGTATTTTGATTTCATGCTTGTTTATCTTGTTTTCTCTAATTATAGTTTTGTCATGATTAAATCACCATATTTTAATACTTATCTTCCATTTACATTTATAAAAGCAATATTCTACTTTTCTTTTATGTGGTTTTCTTTTGTATAGCCAATAGAAATAAAAAAATAAAAATGGTAGCCATCCTGGAAAAACTATATACCAAGAAGTGTGTTCCGCTCCCATTTATTTTACTAATACTTTAGAAAAAATACTGGTCATAATTTCTTCGTTCTCTGCGGCGTGTCGTTTAGCAAAGCCTGTAGCCGGACTAGCCGCCGCGTCTCTACCAATATATTTTAAGTTTAACGCACGCATATTGTTATCTACAAAACGCCAAGGACCCATATTTTCTGGTTCTTCTTGTACAAATAAATAACTCGTAGCTTTCGTGTATTTTTTCAATACTGCATCAATTTGTTTTTGTGGAAAAGGATACAATTGTTCTAAACGAATAAAGACAATGTCTTCGCAGCCTTCTTTTTCACGACGTTCAATTAAATCGTAATATACTTTACCAGAGCAGAACGCAACGCGTGTTACTTTTTTCACTTCGGCTCCGCTCAGTGAACTAAACAAAACATCGTCTAATACTTCTTGGAAATTCGCTTTCGTGAAATCAGTTAATTT